>JACMRO010000413.1 GCA_014376425.1 Rubritepida sp. | reverse complement strand
GCGGGTGGAAACAGTCAAAGTCGAGAGCTTCGCGGCATTGGGGTGCGATTGGCGGGCACTGGAGGCCCGCCTGCCGGCGCCTGGCTTCTTCCAGTCCTGGAGCTGGGTCGGCTGCCTGGCGGAGGAGCGCTTCCCCGCCCCGGTTTTGCTGCGCGCGCATCGCGACGGCGCCATCGTCGGGCTGGCGCTGTTCAACCGCGCGCGGGGCCGGCTGTGCCTGACCGAAAGTGGCGACTCGCTGCTCGACGCGCCCTACATCGAGCACAACGCGCCCCTTTGCGGCGAGCCGGCGGTGGCGGGCGCGCTGCTGCAGGCCGCCTGGCAGGTACCGGGCGCACGTTCGCTGGTGTTGGGCGGGGTGGCGCCCGTGCTGCTGTCGCTGGCCGGCGGCGTCAGCTGGCGACGGCAGGACCGCGTGGCGCCCTTTGTCGACCTGGACGCGCTGCGGGCCAGCGGCGGCGACTACCTCTCCAGCCGCAGCGCTAACAGCCGGCAGCAGATCCGCCGCTCGTTGCGCCATTTTGCCGCCCTGGGCGAGGTGCGGCTGGAGCGGGCCGCCGATGCAGCGCAGGCGCGGGCCTGGTTCGACCGGATGCTGCCGCTGCACGCGGCCACCTGGCAGGCGCGCGGCCAGGTCGGCGCCTTCGCCACGGATTTCATGCGCCGCTTCCATTACGCCGTGATCGCCCAGGCGGCGCCGCGGGGCGAGGTGGACATGCTGCGCTGCACCGCCGGCGAGGCCGAGATCGGCCTGCTGTACAATCTGCGCCGGGACGGCGTGGTGCATGCCTATCAGAGCGGCTTCGACATGCGACTGGCGGCGCCGCACGGCAAGCCCGGGCTGACCTGCCATTCGCTCGCGGTGCAGCACGCGGTGGACCGGGGCGACGCGCGCTACGACTTCATGGCGGGCGTCAGCCGCTACAAGCGCAGCCTGGCCAGCGGCGAGCTGACGCTGGTCTGGGCCGAGCAGGTGCGCCGACGCTCGCCCCGGGCGTGGGTCGCAGGGCTGCGGCGCTGGCTGGGGCGGGGCTGAATTCACGCCACCGCGCTCACCAGATGCGGCGTGAGGTCGCCCGGCGGGGGCAGGCGCCGCATCCGCGCCAACGCCAACGTGCCCAGCGGATCACGCCAGAGGGTGGGCAGGCGCCCGGGTGCTGCGGCGATCCAGCGCAGCGTCGCGGCATCGGCATCCTCGGGCAGGGCGGCATAGCCCGCGGGGTATATCGCGTCCTTCACGGCGCCCCACTGCAGGCGACCGCGCGCCTGCTGCACCATGCGGTTGAAATGGCGCCGCAAGTCGCGCCCGTTCCAGGGCTGCAGGGTCGGGGTGCGCCATGTGGCGTGCGGATCGATGACGACGCGCTCGCCCAGCCAGCCGTCATTGGTGTCGAGGTCGTGCATCACCATCGAGCCGATCAACCCGTCGCCACGGTACATCCGCACCGGCAGCCGCAGCCCGGCCTGCACCAAGCGGGCGACAAAGGTGCCGCGCAATGCGAAGAGCGAGCCGTGGAGCCCCGGCGAGGCCCGCAGGCGCGCGGCGCTGCGCCCGGTGCTGGGCACCGCGCCCGCGGCCAGCGCGGCGGGGGCGGCGTCCAGCGCGTCGGCCAGGCGGGAAAGCGCGTCGGGTGCCACGGCGGCATATCCATCGATGAAGAAGTAAGTCGCGGAAGGGGGCCGGAGCCGGTGCAGATACTGGTTTATGGCGTTGGACTTGCAGCCTTCCGCGATGGCGAAGATACGGCCCGGCTGGCCGGCCTCGCGCAAGGCGGCGGCTGCACGGACCGCGCTGTCGTCGCTGGTCCCGTTGACGATGACCGTCACATCCATCCGCCGCCGGCGGCCCGCCACGGCCAGCGCGTGCAGGCAATGGCCGATGGCATCGGCCTCGTTGCGGACGAAGATGGCGGCCGCCCACTCCGCCTGGTCGGCGCCCTGCATGGCGGGCCCGCCCCGCCGGTCAGCCACCCTGGCCTGCCACGACGGGGCGCGGCGCGAACACCCGGCCGAAGGCAGTGCGCAACACGGTCATCAGGTCCCACTCTGCCCCGGCCGGCCGGCCGGCCAGGAGCCATTGCAGGGCAAGTGCTGCGAAGAAGACGAGAGCACCAAGCGGCACCGCCTGCAGTAGCATCCAGAAGGCGCCACCGCCATCCGCCGGTGGCGTCGTCCACCCCAGCCCGGTGGCCCACAGCACGAGCGCCATGACGGTGACCGCCACTGACGGCCGCACGAAGGCACGGACCAGCAACCCGAACGGGATATCGAGCATCCGCAGCGCACAGGTCACCAGCGCCGCGTGCTCCACCAGAAGGGCGATGCCCACGGCCAGGCCCGCGCCCGGCAGGCCCAGCCAGATGGTGAGGACCAGCAGCAGCGCGATGCGCAGCACCGCGGCGCCCGCCGTGATGACGGTGATGAGATGCAGCGCGGTCCGAGCGCTCAGCAGCGCCGAGCTGACATTGCCCGGGAGAGTGATGGTGCAGGCGAGGCCCAGAATGGCCACGATCGGCGCTGCCGCCAGCCAGCCCTGGCCAAAGAGCAGCGCAACCACAGGGCCGGCGAGAAGCGAGATGCCCACCCCGGCCGGCAAACCCAGCACCGCTACCAGCGCGATGACGCGCAGCCACGCCCGGCCCAACTCTGCCATCCCCCCGCTGCGCAGCGTTTCGGCGAAGCCCGGCATGCAGGCGCGGCAGATCGGGTCGATCAACTCAGTCGTGGGCAACACCGCCAGTTCGACCCCCACCGCGTAGGGCCCGAGCGCCGGCGGGCCCAGCAACCGGCCGATCACCAGGCTGTCGGCGCGGTCGCGGACGACCGAGCAGACGCTGATCGCCCAGGACCAGGCCGAGACCGAAATCAGCTCGCGCCAAGCTTCCAGCGATAGGCGTGGACGGTAGGGGTGCAGCACGTGACCCATGATGAGCAGGCCCAGCCGGCTGACGAGGATGCCCAGGATCAGGGCCCAGTGGCTGCGTAACAGCCAGGCAGCGATCAGGGTGACCGTGATGCCCGCCAGCCGAGGCAGCAGCTGCAGCTGGAACTCCTTGTGGAAGGTCAGCTTACGGCGGAAATCGGCGACGCCGACATTGGCCAAGCCGCTCAGGCCGGCGGATATCGCCAGCGCCAGGAACACGTCGTGCAGCCGCGCATCGGCGAAGAACGCCGCCGCCGGCGTTGCCAGGAACGCGATCAGCCCGGCCACCGCCAAGGAACGGATAAGATTGAGCGTGAAGGCTGTGTGGTACAACGCCGGGCGCGGATTGTTACTCCGCACGAGCTGGTCCTCGACGCCGATCGACAGGCAGGCGTCAAGCGCCAGCGCGAAGGAGGTAGCCAGTGCGACCAGGCCGAAATCCGCCGGCGCCAGCAATCGCACCAGGATCAGCGTGCTGATCAGCCCCAGCACCCGTGTCGTCATCCGCCAGGCCACGACCCATCCGGCGCCGAGCGCGGTCCGCGACAAAATGGATTTCTCGGTCATCGGCCGTGCGAGGCGAGGCTGGCCGCGCCGGATGCATGCGCCGCCCCCCCGTCCTGGGCCAGGAAGCCTTCCAGCACCAGCAGCTGCCACAGCGCCTGGCCGTGATCGACCACGCCCGATTCATGGCGGTCCAGCATGCGGGTCAGGCCCAGGACGTCGAACATGCCGCTGTCGAGCATTGCCGGCCCCAGCAGCCGCGCCCGCAGCCGCGGCATGGCCGCGCGCAGGGCGGGACCCAGGGGGGCCGCGAAACCCTGCTTCGGCCGGTCGAGGATCGCGGCCGGCAACACCGGCCGCAGCGCCTCGCGCAGCACATGCTTGCCCACGCCGCGCCGCAGCTTCAGTTCGGCCGGCAGCGCCATGCCCCATTCCACCAGCGTGTGATCGAGCATCGGCGGCCGCACCTCCAGCGAGACGGCCATGCTGGTGCGATCCACCTTGGCGAGGATGTCGCCCGGCAGGTAGGTGTGCAGGTCGGCGTATTGCGCCGCCAGCAGCGGCTGGTCCGGGTCGCATTCTTCCATCAGCACGCCGAAGCGCGCCGCCGGGTCGTGGCCTTCCAGCGCGCCGCGCATGGCGGGCGACCAGACGTCGTGTCGCGCTGCCTGCGCCATCTTGGCGACCGAGGCATAATAGCCCAGGGCGCTGTCCAGGCTAATTTCGGTGAGCGTATGCTTCGCCCGCAGCCAGCGCGGCGCGCGATCCAGCTTCGGGTAGGCGCGGGCCAGGCTGCCGATCACCGGCCGGCGTATCCTGGCCGGCAGCAGGCGGCGCACGCCCTCGACCATCTGGTGCCAGCGGTAGCGCCGGTAGCCGGCAAACACCTCGTCGCCACCGTCGCCCGACAATGCAACCGTGGCGTGCTTCCGGGCCAGCCGGCACACGGCGAGGGTCGGCACGGCGGAGGTGTCGCCAAAGGGCTCGCCGAAGATGGCGGCGACGCCGGCGGCGGCGCTCAGCGGGTCCGCCGCAACCGGGTCGGTCGCCAGTTCCTCCGCGTAGTGCCGGCCGCCCAGGCGCTGCGCGACCAGCGCCGCGGGCGTGCGTTCATCCGCCGCGCCGGGCAGGCCGATGGTAAAGCTGTCCAGCGACGGATGCCCTTCGGACGCCAGCATCGCCATCCCGGCCGAGTCGACCCCGCCGGACAGAAAACAGCCCAGCGGCACGTCCGACATCAGGCGCAGCGACACTGCCTGCCGCAGCCGTGCGGCCAGTTCGGCTGCGGGTTCGGCTGGTGCGGCAGCTACCTGGGTGGGCGGCCGCCAATACCGGCGGGGTGCGGGCATGAGCGGCCGGCCGCGTTCCAGCAGCATGATGTGCGCCGGCGGCAGGCGGCGGATGGCGGCATAGATGGTGTGCGGCTCGGGCACGTAACCCAGCGCCAGATAGTCATCCATGGCCGCCGGGTCGACGCGGCGGGAAATGCCCGGCAACGCCAGCAATCCGCCGATCTCCGAGGCGAAAGCGATACTCCCCCCGGACAGCACGGCGTAGTGCAGCGGCTTCTCGCCCAGCCGGTCACGCGCCAGCATCAGTATCCCGCGGCCACGGTCCCACAGCGCGAAGGCGAACTGGCCGTTGAAATGCTCGACGCAATCCGGGCCCCATTCGCGCCAGGCATGCAGGATCGCTTCGGTGTCCGAGCGGGTGCGGAAGACGTGGCCGGCCGCCTGCAGCCGCTCACGTAGTGTATCATGATTGAAGATCTCGCCGTTGAAGCTGAGCACCACCGCGCCGTCCGGGGTCAGCATCGGCTGCGCGCCGCCAGACAGGTCGACGATGGCCAGGCGCCGGTGGCCGAGCCCCAGGCCAGGTTCGATATGGAAGCCATCCGCGTCCGGCCCGCGATGTGCCAGCGCGTCGGCCATGCGGCGAAGTTCGCCGGCGTTAGACACCTGGCCGGAGTTGGGATCGAAGATTCCTAAGATACCACACATAACCGTGTACCTACCGCAGGTTGTAAATAGCGAGAAACTGTTGCCATTGCTGTAAAGGTCATGATCTATTCAAGATCTGTTTCAGAAAGCGTGACAATGTCCGAAACGCGAGAGCCCTTGACGGCGAAACTCATCGCCCGCGAGGCGGATTGCGAACGGGTGGCGTGGCCACTCGGCGGCATGATCATCCTGGTGCTGTCTTTGGCGGGTTGGGGGATCTTCCTAATCATCATGCAGCTGCTGCTGTCCTGACCAGCGGGACGGCGGCACCCAGCGCTGTACCGTTACCGCGCTCGTCCAGCCAGGCCAGTGTGTTCTGCAATCCCGCCCGCAGCGGCATCGGCTCAGCCAGCAGCAGCGCGTCACGCGCCTTTGCCCGCTCTCCAAGGGAGTGGGCGATCTCGCCGGCCCGGCCCGGGCGCCAGTTTACCGCGAGCGGCGTGCCGCAGAGTTCAGCGATTGTCTCGGCCAGGCGCAGCACCGAGGTCGGCTGACCGGTGCAGACATTGAATACCGGCGCCGCCGTCGAGGCTGCTGGCAGGGCCGCCAGCAGCGCCGCCACCACATCGCCGACATGGACGAAATCCCGCGTCTGCCGGCCATCGCCGAAGATATCAACCGGCTGGCCGCGCCGCAGCCGATCGCAGAAGACGGAGATCACCCCGGTATAGGGCGAGCGGGGGTCCTGCCGCGGCCCGAAAACGTTGAAGAAACGCATGCCGGCGGTCGCCATACCGTGTACGTGGCCGCCCACCCGCGCGTGCTGCTCACAGCCCAGCTTGTCGGCGCCATAGGCGGAGAGCGGCGAGACGGCCTGGCTCTCATCGAGCGGCAACTGGCCGCCGGCGCCATAGACCGCGGCCGAGGATGCGTACACCACCGGCACACGGGCGACGCGCGCCGCATCGAGCACGGCGATCGTGCCCGACAGGTTGGCCCGGTGCGTGCCCGTCCAGTCACGCACGCCGCGTTCAACTGAGGCGATGGCGGCGAGATGGAAAATCGCATCCACCCCCTGGCACGCATCCTCAAGCAGGTTCCGGTCGTTGATGTCACCGACAAGCAACCGGGCGCCGGGTGTCAGATTGGAGGTCGAGCCGGTCGAAAGGTCGTCCAGCACCACCACGGTATCGCCCCGCTCATACAACGCCTGGCCAAGGTGGGAGCCGATGAAGCCACAACCGCCAGTTACCAGGATACGCGCCATGCCAACCACTCCCATCGGCGCGTAACGGTTCGCGCCATCTCGATCTGTTGAAGATTTTGGCACGGAAATCGTTGCAACGTTTTCCGTGATTTCTTGTGGAGATAAACATTATCGTCAGGCGCAACTTTGGGCTCCGTAAGCTTGGCAACCCGGGCAGACATTCGGGGTTAAAGTCTGAATGCCAATCAGACGACAGGCGGTGATCACCACCGCTTCCGCGGCAGACGCGGCGGTGCGCGTGGTCGTTCATGGTTGACCGGCGCTTCAGTGTGGTTGTGACCGCTTATAATCAGCGCGGTCTGCTGCCGGACACGCTGGATGCCATCCTGGCCCAGTCCGTCATGCCGCATGAAGTCGTACTGGTGGATGATGGTTCGACAGACGACACGGGCCGCATGGTCGAAGACCGTTATGGCCAGCACGTGCGCCTGATGCGTGTGGCCAATGGCGGCGACCTGGCGGCCCGCAACGCCGGGCTGGCGCGGGTGACAGGGGACCTCGTGGCTTTCTGCGACAGTGATCACCTCTGGCAGCCCGATTTCCTGGCCCACATGGCGGCTTTGTGGCGGGCGGAACCCCGGATCGGCGCGGCATTCGCCGATTTCCGCCTGCTGCGCGACGACGCCCCGGCGGCTGGTACGAAATTCGATGACGCGCCGGCGGGCTTCTGGAGCGGTTTGCGCGCCGTCGGGCCCGGCCTCGCCGTCTTCGACGCGACAGTGGTCGAACGGGTGATCGGATTTCAGCCTTTCCTGCCCTCCTGCATGGTGGTGGAGCGCAGCTTCTTTGTCGGCCTGGGCGGCTGGGACGTGTCGGTGGGCAGGATGGTGGGCGCGGACCTGGCCACCATCCTCCTGCTGGCCGAGCAGGCGCCCTTTGGCGTAGTACGCAAGCCGCTGGTCGCCATCCGCAAGCATGACGGTGATCAATCGTCCGATGTGCAGGCCATGCACTTGCGAGATGCCGCCATCCTTGAACATGTGCTTGCTCGCCGGCCATCGATGGCGGAGCTTCGGCCGGTTATCGAGGCAAGCATGGCGCGGCGGCGGGCAGAAGCGCTGGACCTGGCCTTCGCGCGCGGCGACCACACTGCGGTCATGAATATCTGGCGGCAGTTGCCGAAGGCTGTGCGGGCCTGGCCGCGCTGGGCGAAGGCGCAGAGTGCCGCCCTGCCCAGCGCTTTGCGCAAGCCGGTCGTGCGTGGACTGCTTGCGCTGGGCGCGTGGCGCGAAAGCGTTGGCCGGACGGGCGGGTAGGGCGCGGACTGACCTCGGCACTGCGCGCGGCTGGACAGGAACACCGTAGCCGAACACCATCATGTCCCTGCCGTGAAAGGTCCCTCCCAGCAAACACGACCCTTATCAAGACGGTGCTGACAAATCGGCTCTGCGGCTCACCGCCGCGTGGCCAGGACCTGGCGGAACAGCGCCAGCTGTCCGGCGGTGGTATCCTCCCAGCCGAAGCCCTCAGCGTAGTGGCGGGTTTGCGCCCTATCGGGCAGTGCAGCGCGCAGCCGGCCGATGCCGGCGGCGATGGTGTTGGGCTCACGGTCATCCAGCACCAGGCCAGCAGCGGGTGTGCGTATCGCCTCGCGGCAGCCCCATGCGGGGCTGGCGACGGCGGGGGTGCCGCATGCCATTGCCTCCAGCAGCACATTGGCCCAGCCCTCGCGGCTGGAGGCCAGCACCAGGGCGTCCGCCGCGCCGTACCAGCCCGGTAGCGCGGCATGCGGCTGGGCGCCGGGCATCTGCACCCGGTCGGCCACGCCAAGTGCTGCGGCCTGCGCCTGCAGCGCCTGCCGCTCCGGCCCCTCACCCAGGATCACCAGCCGACAATCGGGCATGGCGGGCAGTGCGGCGATGATCCGGTCGTGGCCCTTCCGCTCGATCAGCAAGCCCACCGACAGCAATACGAATTCATCGCCGAAGCCATGCG
>JACMRO010000412.1 GCA_014376425.1 Rubritepida sp. | reverse complement strand
GGCTTGAAGGGCGGCGGCTTCCCCCGCGCACCGATCCTGCTAAGCTATTGAAATAGCAGTTAAATGTAAACAGCTATACATCTGTCCACACATTGTTCCTGGAGGGTATCATGACCGATCACAACGAAACCGGCCGCCGCCTGGCGCTGCCCGCGGCAGGCGCCGCAGGTGCACTGGCGCTGGCGCCGGAGGCACGAGCGCAGAGCGTCGACCTGTCGCGCCAGGCGCCGACCGACCTGGTGGTCGAACTGGGCGACGCCACCGGCGCGCATGTGTTCCGCCCCGACCTGCTGCGGCTGCGCGTCGGCACGCTCTACCGCCTCATCCTGCGCAACCCCAGCCGGGCGCCGCACTACTTCACCTCCGACGGTCTGGCCAACTCGGTATGGACCCGCAAGGCGCAGGTGGTGGCCGAAATTCCGGGCGCCCCGCCCCGCGTGATGGCCGAGATCAAGGGCGCGATCCGCGAGTTGGAAGTCTACCCTGGCTTCGCCGCCGAATGGTGGTTCGTCCCCGTTCAGGCCGGCGATTTCGACGACCTGCGCTGCGGCATCCGGGACCCCGATGGCCGCAGCCACACCGAGCACGGGATGCGCGGCCGCATCATCATCGAGTAAAGCCGGCCGGGCCGATCCCCAGCAAAGCAGTGAATGCTTGTGGGCCGGTGATCTGCCAACGACTTTGGGCGGTACCGGCGTCGCGGTGGATGGTGGCGGGGCGGGGGTCCGCGCCAGGCCCCGGCCGCGTCCCCGGGGACCCGCCGCCCGCCTTGGGAATGATCAGTCCGCGCTGACCCGCGGACGGCGGCGGCCACGGGGCGCGGCTGCATCTTCCGCCATGGGCGTGGCTTGGGCCGGCACCGACGCGAAGGACGCGCGCAACTCCTGGCCCAGCATCCGCTGTGCCTCCCGTGCCTGGCCCAGCACCGCGTCGGCGCCGAAGAATTCATGGGTGACACCGGGGTAGACGATGCGACGCACCGGGGAGCCCGCGCTGCGCATCGCCCCCTCCAGCCGCGCGCCATCGTCCTGCAGTGGGTCGATCTGCGCGTTGACGATCACCGTGGGCGGCAGGCCGCGCAGGTTGGTGCCGGCGTAAAGGTTGAGCCGCGGGTCGCTGGCTTGGCCAGGATTGGCAAGGTAGTTTTGCAAAAACCAGCCCATCATCGCCTTGTTCAGGGGTTTGGCCCTGGCGTAGCGCTGGTAGGAGGGCGTGTTGTTGTCCGTGCCCGCCACCGGGTAGATCAGCCCCATCATCGTCGGCATGGGCAGGCCCTTATCCCGCGCGGAGACGCCGATATGCGCGGCTAGATTGCCGCCCGCGCTCTCCCCCACAACCGACATGCGACGGGCATCGGCGCCCAGGGAAGCGGCATTGCTGGCAGCCCAAATCCACGCCGTCTGCGCATCGTCATGCGCCGCAGGGAAGCGATGTTCGGGCCCTTGCCGGTAATGCACCGACAGCACGGCCGCCCCGGACTCGACCGCAATGCCACGCGCCGAGCTGTCATAGGTTTCGAGATCCGCGACCACCCACCCGCCGCCATGCAGGTAAACGACCAGCGGCAGAAGGGCATTGCCACGAGTGGAATCGCGGGGGGTATAGAGCCGCGCCTTCAGGCTGGTGTCACCGGCCGGGATGGCCAGGTCGCGAGTTTCGACCGCGCGCGGCGCGAATGGCCGCCCCAGGTCGCTCAGGCGCTTCAACACGCCATCGGTCAGGCTGGGCTGACGACGGGCGAGCTCGGGCGTCAACGTCTCGATCGGGCGGCTGCCCAGGCCGGCGAAACTGCGAAGCAGACCCAGCATGTCGGCATCGGCCTCACCGGTGGGGTCAGGAACGATCGCGCAGGCGGCCAGCAGGGCGGGCGAGGCGAGGATGGCGCGGCGGTTAAGCATGGCGGTCGAAGTCCCCAGGATTTCGTACAACAACCCGCTGACCATCCGGGGGGTTGCTCAGCCGTGGCGCAGCAGTCGCGCCGCGCTGACCGCGAAATAGGTCAGCACGCCGTTGCACCCGGCGCGTTTGAATCCCATCAGCGACCCCATCATGGCGCGGTCGTGATCGAGCCAGCCACGCTCAACCGCCGCCATGATCATCGAATACTCGCCGCTGACCTGGTAGGCGAAGGTCGGCAGCCCGAACTCCCGCCGCACCCGCCAGACGATGTCGAGGTATGGCAGGCCCGGCTTGACCATCACCATGTCGGCGCCCTCGGCGATGTCCATCGCCACCTCGCGCAGCGCCTCGTCGCTGTTGGCCGGGTTCATCTGGTAGGTCTTCTTGTCGCCCAGTCTGCTTACGTGGCGGCGCTGGCTGTCGGGGCGCAGCGCCTCGCTGCCCACGGCGACACGGAACGGGGCGTAGAAGCCCGAGGCATACTTCGCCGCATAGCTCATGATGCGGGTATGGATCAGGCCCTTGGCATCGAGCGCCGCACGGATGCTGCCGATGCGGCCATCCATCATGTCGGACGGCGCCACGACGTCGATGCCGGCCTGCGCCATCAGCGTGGCCTGTTCGCACAGGATCTCCACGGTGGCCTCGTTGTCCACATAGCCGTCGCGCACCACCCCGTCATGGCCATGGGTGGTGAAGGTGTCGAGCGCGACATCGCCGATCAGGCCAAGGTTAGGGTGGGCGGCCTTCAGCGCACGGGCGGCCCGACACATCAGGTTTTCGGGGTCGAGCGCCTCGCTGCCGTCCTCGTCCCGCTCGTCGATCGGGGTGTAGGGGAAGAGTGCCACGGCGGGAATGCCGAGCGACACGGCCTCCGCCACATGCTCGGACACCAGGTCGACGCTGACCCGGTCGACACCGGGCATCGAAGCCACCGGGATGCGCTGGCCCTCGCCCCTGGTGAGGAAGATCGGCCAGATCAGGTCGGCCGGTGCCAGCGCGTTCTCCGCCACCAGGCGGCGGTTCCAGTCGTCGTAGCGGTTGCGGCGCAGGCGGGTGGTCGGAAAAGTGCCGCCAAAATTCATGCCGCCAATGCCTGGTCCAGATCGGCGATGATGTCGTCGATGTGCTCGATGCCGATCGACAACCGCACATAGCCGGGGGTGACCCCGCTCATCGCCTGTTCGTCCACGCTGAGCTGGCTGTGCGTGGTCGTCGCCGGGTGGATCGCCAGGCTGCGGGCGTCGCCGATATTCGCCACGTGGTAGAACATCTTCAAAGCCTCGATGAATTTCTTGCCGGCCTCGGCCCCGGCCTTCAACTCGAAGCCGAGCAGCGAGCCGAAGCCGCCCTTGAGGATGGACGCCCGGCGTGCCGCCTCGCCGGTGAACAGGCTGGGGTGGTTGACGTGGGCGACCTTCGCGTGCGCCGCGAGATGGGCCGCGACCTTGTTCGCGTTCGCGCAATGCCGCTCCATCCGCAGCGGCAGCGTCTCCAGCCCCTGCAGGAACATGAAGGCGTTGAACGGCGCCATGGGTGCGCCCAGGTCACGCAGCAGGCAGGTGCGCATGCGGATGATGTAGGCGACCGGGCCCATGGCCTTCACCGCCTGGGTCCAGACCGCGCCGTGATAGCTGGGGTCGGGCTGGTTCAGGGTCGGGAAGCGGTCGCTTTCCCAGTCGAAATTGCCACCATCGACGACGATGCCGCCGATGCTCGTGCCGTGCCCGCCGATCCATTTGGTGGTGGAGTGCATGACCACCGCCGCCCCCAGCCCCAGCGGCTTGCACAGCACCGGAGCCGCGGTGTTGTCCATGATCAGCGGCACGCCCAGCTTGCGGCCCAGGGCCGCGACCTCGGCGATCGGGAAGACCTGCAGCTTGGGGTTCGGCAGCGTCTCGGCATACCAGCACCGGGTGCGGGCGTCGGTCGCGCGGGTGAAGTTGTCGGGGTCGACCGGGTCGACGAAGCGGACTTCGACGCCGAACTGCTTCATGGTGTTGGCGAACAGGTTCCAGGTGCCGCCATACAGGTCGGTGCTGGAGACGATGTTGTCGCCGGCCTGGCAAAGATTCATCACGCAGAAGGCGGTCGCCGCCTGGCCGCTGCCGACCGCCAGCGCCGCCACACCGCCTTCCAGCTGCGCGATGCGCGTCTCCAGCGCATCGCAGGTCGGGTTCATGATGCGGGTGTAGATGGTGCCCATCTCGGCCAGGCCGAAGAGGCGCGCGGCGTGGCCAGTGTCCTGGAACTGGAAGGCGGTGGTCTGGTGGATCGGCACCGCCACGCTGCCGGTGGTGGGGTCGGCACGGTGGCTGCCGCCATGCAGGGCGATGGTTTCGGGGTGCTGATAGGCCATGGGGGTTCCCTCCCTGCTTTGGCCCAACGTGCCATTAGTGGCAGCCGCTTGCGAGGGGGGCGGAGGGCGTGCAGGATTTCGTGATGCGCTGTTTCCTGCTGCTCCTGGCGATACTGGTGTCGGCCTGCGCGGCGGCGGAACAGCGCGGCGTGACCCTGCCCGGCCCGGACGGCATCACCTTCCAGGGTGAGCTCTTCCTGGCCGATGGTCCGGTGCGTGGCCCGGCGATCCTGGCCCTGCATGGCTGCGCCGGCTTCCGCAACCGCGCCGGCGCGGTGAACGGGCTGTATCGCGAATGGGCGCGGCTGTTCAACGAACGGGGCCAGCCCGTGCTGCTGCCTGACAGCTTCGCGTCACGCGGCCAGGGTGAGCAATGCACGGTGCGCGACAGCGTGATCCGTCCGGGGCGGGAGCGGCGGACCGACGCCATCGCTGCGGCGCGCTGGATGGCGGCGCAGCGCTGGGGGGCACAGGGCGTCGTCGCAATGGGCTGGTCGCACGGGGCTAGCACGGTGCTGTGGACCGCGGCCTTCCCGGAGAATGCGCCGATCCTCGGCTATGTGGCGATGTACCCCGGCTGCACGGCGGCCAACCGCAGCGCCAGCTGGCGCAGCGCGGCGCCGATGCTGCTGCTGATCGGTCAGGCTGATGACTGGACGCCGGCGGCGCCATGCGAGCAGCTGGCGGCGCGCCACGCGGGCACCGTGGCGTTTCAGGCCTATCCCGGCGCACATCACGGTTTCGACGCGCCAGACACGCCGCTGACCGAACGAAGCAATCTCAACACGCCATCGGGGCGGGCCCATCTGGGCACCGACCATGCGGCACGGGACGATGCGCGGCGGCGTGTGCCGGCCTTCATCGACGCGTTGCGCTAGCAGGCCGCCGCAGAACCGGTTGCTCAACGCTGGCTGTGCGGGTTCTGCGCAGGCGCATCCGGCTCGCCCATTGCATTTTTTGCCAGCCCACTGCGTCTCACCGGCGGATCAGTATGTACTGCACCGTCAGGTCGACCTCGACGCTGGGGTCGGCGCCAGGTGGAAAAGGCGGCAGGCGAGCCCCAGGGAAGGGCCTGGTAGTGCCCGAGTTCAGCCAGGGCGAAGTCGAAGCACCGGTCAGCCGCACCCCCGTTACCGTGCCATCGGGGCGGGCGGTGATCTGGACCCGCACGGTGCCGCTGTCGCCCTCCTCGATGGCGCGGATGGGGTAGTGCAGGTTCTGGTCCAGCCAGCGGCGGAAGGCGGCGTTCCAGTTCGGGCCGACCTGCGCGCCCCGCACCTGGACCGAGGGGTCAGGCGAGGTGCGGCCCTCCAGCAGCCGCGGGCTGACCGCGAGGTCGAGCTGCGGGCGCTGCCCGTCCAGCCGGCCGGGGCGGGGGCGTGGCGCGCTGAAGCTGGGGCCTTCCGGCAGGTACAGGCCAGGCAGACGGGGCGCGGGCTGAGCCTGCTGCTGCTGCGGGCGTGGCGCCGGCCGGGGGGAAACCGCTGGAGGAGCCACTGGGGGGACCGGCGGCGTGGGCGAGGGCGATGGCGAAGGCCCCACCCGCGGCTGCGCCAGTTCGAGCGGGGTCTGCGGCGCCAGCAGCCCGGGCAGCGGTGTGGGCGGGGGAACTTCGGCCGAAAGGCGCGGTGCGGGCTCGATGGGGCGCTGCGGCAGGTCGGCCACGGCTGGCTCAGGGGGTCGCGACGGGGGAGCGACGGGGGCCACGACGGGCGGCGCAGGCGGCTGTGGCGAGGCGGCCACCGGGGGCGTGGGCGTGGGCGGCAGGGGAGGCAAGGGGGCGGCGACGGGCGGCGGCGCCGGCGGCGCGGCCGGCATCGGCGGTGCCTCGGGCGCCGGCGGGGGGGCTTCGGCGCGGCTGGGGGGTTCATCCCCGTTGGGGTCTTCGCCTTCCCGCGCGCCGGTCGCCCTGGGTTCCGGCAGGCCACTTTCGAAAACGACGTCCACCGCGGGCGGCGAGGGCTGCGGTTCCTCCATCCGGCCGCCCTGCCCCTGCCATAACAGCAGTGCCACTACCGCCAGATGTGCCAGCAGGGAGGCGACGGACGCCCATGGAATGACCGACCCGCGGCGCACGCCCGGCCAGCGCCCCAGCGCCACGAGGTCAGGCCGCGCCGGGAGGGGCCGCAGGCTGGGCAGCAGGCTGGGCCGCAAGCTGGGCGGCAACGGGTCGCGTCGGACCCGGCCGCGCCGGCGCGGCTGGCCAAAGCGCGGCAGCCCGGTCCGGCGTTGGGGTTCCCTCATCCGGCGCGGAAGTGCCGGGGGCAGCCGGCAGCCGCAAGCCTCCTGCTCAGCGTGCCGAAGGGTGTCAGAGCCCCATGGCCTGGCGCGCGAAGGCGCGCTTCAGCGGCCCGATGCGATCCACCGCGGCGATCCCCAGTCGCCGCGCCGCACGGATCGGCGGAAAACGGTTGCCGAACAGTTTTTCCAGCGCGTGGGTGGCTCCCAGCATGGCCATCGCCGCCGGCCGCCGCGCCGCCTGGTAGCGTGCCAGCAACGCCGCGCCACCAGGATCCTGGCCGGCCGCAACCGCCTCCGTCACCAGCGCCGCCAGCGCGCCCACATCGCGGAAGCCCAGGTTAAGCCCCTGGCCGGCGATGGGGTGGATGCCGTGCGCGGCGTCGCCCACCAACGCCAGCCGCTCGGCGGTGTAGCGCTGCGCCGCCAGGGCGGTCAGCGGGTAGGACCAGCGACGGCCGATCACCGCCACCTCGCCCAGCAGCCCACCGGTGCGGCGATGCAGCTCGCGCGAGAACTCGGCATCGCCCAGCTCCAGCATGCGGCGCGCGATGGCAGTACGGTCGCTCCAGACGAAGGCTGAGGCGTGCGGGAAGCTGGCCCCAACAGGTGCCTGGGCGAGCGGCAACTGTGCGAAGGGGCCGTTGGGCAGGAACATCTCCAGCGCCTGGTTGCCGTGCGGGCGGGCATGGGCGAAGGCGCCGACCATGCCGATCTGGCCGTAATCCAGCCCCGAAGTGCGGATGGAGGCCTGGTGGCGCAACGGGCTGCCGCGGCCTTCGGCGGCGACCAGCAGCCGCGCCTCGATGGTCTCGCCGGTGGACAGTTCCAGCACCACGCCGGCAGGCCCGCGCGAGACCACCGTGGCGGTGGCCGGCGCGAAGACGGACAGCGCGTCCAGATGCGGCAGCCGGGCATTCAGGGCCACGCGCAGACTGCGCGCCTCTACCATCCAGCCGAACGCCTCCTGCCCCGTCTCGGCGGCGCGGAAGGTCAGGCGGAGCGGCGAGGGCGGCCGCCCCGGCTCGCCATCGGCCACCAGTATCGCCTCGATCGGGCACCGCGGCGCCGGCAGGCGGCTCCCCACCCCCGCCCCTTTCGGGCCCCGGGGGGGGGCCCCGGCCCCCCCGTAGCCGG
>JACMRO010000411.1 GCA_014376425.1 Rubritepida sp. | reverse complement strand
GGGCTGCGCCTCGCGCACCCCACGGACCTGCATTTCGGCGAGGCGGAGGCCGACGCACGGGCCGCTGCCCTGCTGGCCGACGATGTGCGCGCCGCGGCGCCCGACGCCATCATCAACAGTGGCGACCTGACCCGACGGGCCGAACCGGCTGAATTCGGCCAGGCCTGGGCGTTCATGAACGCCCTGGGCGCGCCGGTGCTGGCCGTGCCCGGCAATCACGACATTCCGCCCCGCGACCTGTGGATGCGGTTTTTCGATCCCCGGCAGCGCTGGCGGCGCCACCTGCCCTCCGACGCGGTGCAGGAACTGGCTCTGCCCGGGGTCAGCATCATCGGTCTGGACACGGTGCGGCGGGCGCATTGGCATCTCGACTGGTCGGCCGGCGGCGTTTCGGCGCAGCGCCTGGCGCTGCTTCGCGGGCGTTTGCGCAACCGGGCGGAGGCGCGCTGCCTCTTGGTATGTCACCACCCGCTGCGTCACCCGGCGTCGCTGGAATGGCGCCGCCTGCCGGCTAATACGCCCACGCTGATGGATCTGCTGCGCGAGGAGGGCGTGGAGGCGGTGCTGTCGGGCCACCTGCATGTCACGCAGGTGCTGCGCGGGCCCGTGGGCGACCCCATCCAGGTGATCACGCCCAGCGGATTGTCAGCCCGCGGGTCCGGCAGGCGGGGCTGGTCCCTCATCACCCTGCTCGACGGCCGCTTCACCATTCATGCGCGGGAGTTCCGCGACGGCGCCTGGACGGCCGGCGCCGTCACCAGCCTCAGCGAGACCCCCCAAGGCCAAACCGGGCCCCCAGCGCCGATGTGATCCAGCGACGGGCGCGCTGCGGACGCCGGGGCGGCAGGGCAACCCGGGCACCGCCCTCTGCGCGGTTGAGCGTCAACGTCCGATTGTGAAATACTTCGAGCCCGGGGCGATGGCCGATGGAGACCAATGCCACATCGGGCATCTGTTCCAGCACCAGGTTCATCATCGCGTCCTGGTTCTCCTCATCCAGCGCAGCCGTCGCCTCGTCCATGAACACCCAGGCGGGCTTGTGCAGGATGAGGCGGGCGAAGGCCATGCGCTGCTGCTCGCCCAGCGACAGCACGCGGTCCCACCGTTCATCGTCGCCCAGACGCTCGACGAGGTGCTTCAGGCCGACCAGCTGCAGCGCCTTGGCCGATTCGTCCTGGCTGAAACCGTCTTCCGGCGCGGGGTAACACAGCGCGGCATGGAGCGTGCCGAGCGGCAGGTAAGGCCGCTGCGGCATGAACATCATGGTGTCGGCAGGCGGCGTCACAATTTCGCCCGCGCCCCAGGGCCAAAGGCCGCCGATCGCGCGGAACAGCGTCGACTTGCCGGTGCCCGACGCACCCTTGATCAACACCCGGTCGCCGGCGCGGATCTCGGCCGAGGCATCGGCGATAACAGTGGTGCCATTGGCGAAGGCCACCTCCAGGTCGCGGAACACCAGCGCATCCGGCGCACCCTCGGTGACCGAAATGGTCGGCTGCTCGGGGTCCGCCGCCAGTGCGGCCAGATCATCCACCGCAGTCTGAAAGGTCATCAGCCGGGTGATGGCGCTGCGCCATTCGGCGATCTGCGGGAAGCTGTCGACGAACCAGTTCAGCGCGGTCTGGACCTGACCGAAGGCGGCGCCGATCTGCATCAACCCACCCAGGGTGATCACACCGGCAAAATAGCCTGGTGAGGCCACGATGGTCGGAAAGATCATTGCCAGCGTGCCATAGGCAGAGGTCAGCCACATCAGGTTGCGCTGGCTTCGCATCAGGTTCTTGACGCTGCTGGCAACCCTCTCGAAGGCCGCGGCCAGGCCGCGCCGCTCATCCGCCTCGCCGCGGATAAAGGCAATCCCCTCTCCGCTCTCCCGCGCCCGGGTTAGGCCAAAGCGGAAATCGCCCTCCGCCGCCATACGCTCCACGTTCAGTCTGACCATGGGACGGCCAACCAGCCAGGTCAGCGTCGTGCCGAGCATCGCGTAGAGCAGAGCTGCCCACACCATGTATCCGGGGATTGAAATGTCGCGGCCGGCCAGGGTGATCTCAAGCGCCCCGGAAAGCGTCCACAGTATGCCCACGAAGGCGGTCAGCATCAGCACCGCAGTCAGCAGGCCGGTGACGAAATGCACCGCGAGGTCGCAAGCGATGCGAACATCGTCCGCGATCCGCTGATCCGGGTTTTCAGCCCCCACGCCGGCCATTTCCAGCTGGTACTGACGGCCGTCGCGCAGCCAACTGCCGAGCAGGTGGTTGGTCAGCCAACCACGCCACCGCAGCTGGATCAGCTGCTTGAAGTAGAGCTGGTACACCGCCGTCGCCATGGACGCGGCGGCCAACACGAAGAACTTGATGATCTGGGCGCGGAACGCGATGCCGTCGCGGTTCTCCAGCGCGTTGAAGAAGTCACGGTTCCAAAGGTTGAACATGATCTGAATGCCGACCTGCACACCTGTGAGCAGCAGCAACAGCGCAATCAACAGCCGTGCGTCGCCACGGTCGGGCGCCTTCAGCCAAGTCTTGGTCAGCCGGAAGAAATTGCGGATCGGGTCGTCGACTTCGGGCGCCTGTGGCAGCGCGGTGCTGTCGCTCATGGCCGAGGCGTCGCGGCGGGTAGCGCCTGCAGGTGGCCCGGGTCGGGCCCGATCTGCTCGGCATCGATCGCGCTACGCTCCGCCTGCCGCTGACCGAGCCCTTCAGCGACGATCACGGCCCCGTCGCGCAGCATGCTGGCCACCGCCAGGTGGACGTCCGGCGCCAGGCGGATCACGTCGCCCGATTGCAGCAGCACACCCATCCCCTCGCCTTGCGGCGTCAGCAGCGTGCGGTCGATGGTACCGGTCAAGGTGATGCGCTGGGTGCCGCGGCGTGTCGGCGCGAACCAGGAGGGCTGCGCCACGAAACGCGGCCGCTGACCCTCCGCCCGGGCCCAGGCCAGCATGGTGATCGCGGGCGCGCTTCGGGCGCGAATGCCCCAGACGGTCATGCTGTCACCCAGCCGCACCGCTTCTGCGATGTCCTGCGCCTCGGACGCCGGGAAGAGGATCTGTGCTCCTTCGCGGTACAACAGCCGGTCAATCTCGCCTGCCGGGTTCAGCACCAGCCGCTCGAGCCGCCCCGAATAGGAAGGCAGCTGTGCCGGGTCGAACCAAAGACCAGGGTTGGCTTGGCTTCGAGCTGCCACCGAAACGAGTAAAGCCGGCAGCGTGACCGCGGCCGCGAGGAAACCCCGGCGCCCTTCAGCGCCCGGCGGGGCAATGGCGTCGGTGACCATGAGAGAACTCCTGCGAGGACGATAGCGGTCGTCTAACGCGTCCTCCATGGGGTGGTTTCGCCTGGTTGGCAAAGGCCTGCCCTGCCCTCTCCCGGGGTTCAGGCGATGGGAATGCGGCCGGCCGAAATCGCCTGGTAGGTCGCGATCGCCAGTGTCATCCGGTCGAACGGCTTGTTGATGATGAAGGCAGGCTCGACGCCTTCCGCGGTCAACAAACGCTCGGGGTAAGCGGTCACGAAAATGACCGGGATATCGACACTTTCCAGGATGCGCCGGACGGCGGTGATGCCGTCCCCACCGCGGCCCAGATTGACATCGGCCAGGATCAGCCCTGGCTTCGCTTCGTGCGCTATGCGGATCGCCTCGGCCTCCGATGCCGCGACGCCCACCACCTTGTGGCCACAACGTGACACCAGCAGGCGGATGTCGAGCGCGATCACCGGCTCATCCTCAATGATCAGCACGTTGGTGGAGACCGTCTGCTTCACCTTCTCACGAGCGTCGGCGATGGTTGTTTCCGCCTCCCCCTCATCGATGGCCAGGACCTGCGCCGCTTCTGGCACAGTCAGTCCTTCCAGGCTGGTGAGCAGCAGGGCGCAGCGTTCACGGGGGGAGAGCGGCTCGCCAGGCCGGGCAGCCGGTGGCTCGCTCAGCAGCGTGATGTTGGCGTACAGCGCAAGTCTCGCCGGCAGGGCGGGAAGGCCGCGTCGCAGGCTCTCCGCCACCAGCGCGTCGCCGGCGCCCTGGCTGCCGGCCAGGGCCCGCGCATAACGGCGTGCGTAAGGCAGTGCCTCCCGCAGGGCCGCGGTATCGTGCATGGTCATTCAGAGATTCCCGGAACGGTTGAAAGGCTTTTGGTGGACAGCGGCACGGAAAGCAAATCCCTCAGGGATTCATTGCCGCAAATTTTACCCGCGCTGCGCAGCTATGCCCGTGCCCTATGCCGCGACCGCAGCGCGGCGGACGATCTGGTGCAGGAGACAGTGCTGCGCGCGCTGGCAGCGGAAACGCAGTGGCAACCGGGCACCAGCCTGCGTGCCTGGCTCTTTACCATACAACGCAATGCCTGGTTGGCCGGGATGCGGCGGCGGGGCGTGGAAAGCCGCTACATGGAGCAGGTGGCAAGCAATCCCGTCTCGCTGCAGCCGGACCATGGGGCGGTGCGCGACCTCAATGCCGCGCTCCTGGCGCTTCCCGCCAGCCAGCGAGAGGCGCTGACGCTGGTTGGGGGGCAAGGCATGAGCCTGGCCGAAGCTGCCGCGGTCTGCGGCGTGCCCATCGGTACCATCAAGGCGCGTATTTCGCGCGGCCGGGCAACGCTGCGGCGTCTTGTCGTTGGCACCGAGTGATGGAGCTGCAAGCCTGATTCCGCCGGCAAGCCGAAAAGTCGATGACTGAACGAAAAGCATGGCTGCTCTGCGTAATTCACATATCGCACTGGCAACCTTACTTTTCACCTAAGCATTGGAGACTTCGAAATGCCGGAGAACACCTTGATGTCTATGACCCAGACCGCCGAAGACGCCGCCAACAAGGCGGCTTTTGAAGACCAGCTCATCAAGACGCTGCCCTCCTTGCGTCAGTACGCCTATGCGTTGACGCGCAACCGGGCCGACGCGGACGACCTGCTGCAGGCCGCGGTGTCCAACGCCCTGGCTGCCCGGAACAGCTTCACCCCCGGCACAAATCTCAAGGCATGGATGTCCTGCATCCTGCGCAACCGCTTCCTGTCGGATACGCGTCGGCGGCGGGAGACTGTGGCCGTAGATGATGCACCGCAGGAGCTCTTCGCTCGCGCCGCTTCGCAGGAAGACAGCATCGCGCTGGGTGAACTTCGCCGCGCCATGGCCCGCCTGCCCGTTGGCCATCGGTTGGCGCTTGTGATGATCACCGTTCAGGGCATGTCGTATGAAGAAGCGTCCGCAGAACTTCGGGTGCCTGTTGGAACGGTGAAATGCCGTGTGTTCCGCGCGCGGAAGCAGTTGCATGCCTGGCTGTTGGGCGACGGTGACGTGAAGGCCCTTGCAGTCACCAAGTCCGCTCGCCCACTAACGTCAAAACGGGCTGGTAAAATCTCTAACATTACCGGTAATGTGCTTGAGGAAGCCCAGGATGCCCTGGCGTGTTAGGTATTTTGGTGGATTCGTCGCCGCCCAGGTCTAGAAAAAATGGAGTTTCGACCGTGATGGTCCAATCCGTGAGGGTGCGTTCCTCGAGTGCAGACACGGCATTCGATCTGTGGCTGCAGCGCGGCCTGCAGCAAGTGTTTGCCGATGTGGCGCAGGAACCCATTCCGGATGAGATCCTTGCGCTGATTAACCCAGCCCCGAAAGTTTAGCTGTGGCGGGTGGCTGGGGGCCTAAAAGGCCACCCGGTCGCCACCCTTCAGGGCAAGAATGGCCCGTGCTTCCGCCGGCGTGGCGATCTCGTGGCCCAACTCCTCCAGGATACGTCGGATTTTCGCGACTTGTTCGGCGTTGGACGTTGCCCGGCGGCCTGGTCCGATCCACAGCGAATCCTCCAGTCCCACACGAACATTCCCGCCCAACAATCCTGCCATCGTGCAGAAGGGCATCTGGTGCCGACCCGCCGCCAGAACCGACCACACATAGCGATCGCCGAAAAGCCGATCCGCCGTCTCACGCATGAACTGCAGGTTGCGCGGCTCGGCAGCGATACCGCCGAGAATACCAAAAATCGTCTGTACGAAAAGTGGTCCCTCGACCACGCCACGGTCCATCATATGCGCCAAATTGTACAAATGGCCGACGTCGTAGCATTCGAATTCAAAACGAGTGCCATGGCCCTTGCCCAGGCGCTCAACCACCTGCTCGATATCCTGAAAAGTGTTGCGGAAGATGTAGTTGGTGGTGTTTTCCAGGTAGGGCTTTTCCCAGGCGTGCTTCCAGTTCTTCACCCGCGCAGCGCTGCCTGCGATGTTGAAATTCATGCTGCCCATGTTGAGGCTGCACATCTCGGGGCTTGCACGAAGCGGCGCGGCAAGCCGTTCATCCAGCGTCATCCCCAACCCGCCGCCAGTGGTGATGTTCACAACCGCATCCGTGCTTTGCTTGATGCGCGGCAGGAACGCCATGAAGACTTCGGGGTCCGGCGTTGGACTGCCATCGACGGGGTTGCGCGCGTGCAGGTGGATGATGGCAGCCCCAGCCTCCGCCGCCGCGATGCTTTCGCTCGCGATTTGCTCGGGCGTGATCGGCAGATGATCGCTCATGCTCGGGGTGTGGATGGCGCCGGTAATTGCGCAGCTGATGATGATTTTGGCCATTGGTATGTCCTCCGAAGGCTGAGCATGGCGGGGACGGACGAGCATCGCAAGAAACCGCTGCAATATTCGTGCAATTCATAATCTACGGTGCTTAACGGTCAGCGGGGGCCATCCACGGCGCGATGATTCGGGACGTGGCGCGTTTACAGCGCTTGGTGCCGGG
>JACMRO010000410.1 GCA_014376425.1 Rubritepida sp. | reverse complement strand
TCAGCGCACGTTCCAGGTCGAGCGCGCCGACCAGCCGGTCCTCGGACGCGCCGAGTGGCAGGTCGATCACCGGCACCGGCACGAAGGTGGTGCCGGCGCAGCCGCAGCCCATGGCGCAGCCCACGCCCGGGTCGCAATTGTATTTGCAGCCCGCGATCACGGCCATGTCGGGCAGCAGCTGCGCCAACGCGCGCACGGCGGTGGATTTACCGGTGCCGCGGTCGCCCAGGGCGAGGACGCCGCCCATCATCGGTTCGACGGCGGCCAGCAACAGGGCAAGCTTCATTTCCTCCTGCCCGACGATCGCGGTGAAGGGGAAGACCGGCTTTCGGGTCAGGACCCGGGGTGCCGCACTGCCATCCATCATGCCGCGCGCTGCAGGCTTAGGCTCGGCCAGATTTCAGCCAGCGCGGCCATCAGGTGGTCGATGTCGGCGTCGCTGTGCAGCGGGCTGGGGGGGAAGCGCAGCCGCCCGGTGCCGCGCGGCACGGTGGGGGAGTTGGTCGGTTGGACGTATATGCCGTGCTGCTCCAGCAGCGCATCGGAAATGCGCTTGGCAGCGACCGGGCAGCCGACCATCACCGGCACTATGTGGCTGGGGTTGGGTAGGTGGGGGATCCCCAGCTGGTCCAGCCGGCCACGGAGCTGGGCCACGCGGCCGTGCATGGCGATACGCTCGGCGTCGCTTTCCTTGAGGTGGCGGACCGAGGCGGCGGCACCGGCGGCCACGGCCGGCGGCAGCGCGGTCGAGAAAATGAAGCCGGAGGCGAAGCTGCGCACGAAATCGACCATGCTGGTCGAGCCCGCAATGTAGCCGCCGATCACGCCGAAAGCTTTTGCCAGCGTGCCCTCGATCACGGTCAGCCGATGCGCCACGCCGTCACGCTCGGAAATGCCGCCACCGCGGGCGCCGTACATGCCGACGGCATGCACCTCATCCAGATAGGTCATAGCGTTGAACTCGTCAGCCAGGTCGCAGATCGCGCCGATCGGCGCCACGTCGCCATCCATGGAGTAGACGCTCTCGAAGGCGATCAGCTTGGGCGTATCGCGCGGAATCGCCGCCAGCTTGGCGCGCAGATCGGCCAGGTCGTTGTGCTTCCACACCACGCATTTCGCGCGGCTGTGGCGAATGCCCTCGATCATCGAGGCGTGGTTCAACGCATCGGACAGCACCACGCAATCGGGCATTTGCGACGCCAGCGTGGAGAGGGTGGCCAGATTCGACATGTAGCCGGAGTTGAACAGCAGCGCGGCCTGGGTGCCGTGCAGATCGGCCAGTTCCGCCTCCAGCCGCACATGATCCACATTGGTGCCGCCGATGTTGCGGGTGCCGCCCGCGCCAGCACCGCTGCGGTCCAGCGCCTCATGCATCGCATCCAGCACCTTGGGGTGCTGGCCCATGCCCAGATAGTCGTTCGAACACCACACCGTCACGGGCGCCTTGTTGGCCGAGCCGTGGTTGGTGGCGGTGGGGAAGTTGCCGCGGTGCCGCTCCAGCTCCGCGAAGACCCGGTAGCGCCCTTCCGCATGCAGCCCGTCGATTCGCTCCTGGAAGAAGGATTCGTAGTTCATGGTGCCTCCGCCGGAGAAGAAATGGGTGCCTTGCGGCTCCAGGTCCAGAGCGCCTCGGAGCGCAGGGGAAGAACCAGGAACAGATGTTCGAGCACAGCCAGCGCCGCCAGCGTGGCCAGCATCGAGTAGGCGGCGACGTCGAAGCCATCGCCCGCGCCGGCCCGCTCAATCAGCCACCAGGTCAGCGCCACGAAAGCCGCCAGCGAGAACGGGAAGAAGGCGTTCATCCGGCGCTGCCGGAAGAAACTCTGCAGATAAGAAAGATGCGCGGGCGTCATTGCTTCGGCCAGGTTCCGCACGCCGAAGAACAGGTTCAGCTTGGTGGAAAGCCGCGCCACATAGAGCAGCGCGAAGGTCCAAAGGCCGGTCTGGTTCGGCGCCCCCCAGCACACCACGACCACGCCAGCGCCCAGCGTCAGCAATGCCACCTCATGATACAGGATGGCCGCGACAGCAGCACGCAGGCGGGGCCAGCCCACCACGCCCTTGGGCAGCGGCCGGGCCGAAAGGCCCATCACCCTGCCAGTCAGGAACCCCATCTCCGCCCAGGCCCAGATCAGCACCGCGCAGAGAAAGCCGTGATAGGGACCGCCAGTCCCGGTGTCCCGCACCGTTAGCAGCATCCCCAGGAAGCCCAGCCCCAGCACCGCGGAGGCGCCCAGCATGGACCAGCCAAAGGTCTCCTTCGGCAGCTGGTTCAGCAGAAAGACTACGCCGGTACCAAACCACCACACGAAGACCGTGAAGAGGATTGGGAGCACGGCGGGGGGCATCGCATCCATCACCAGGCTGGCGCCATCCGCACATCGGCGGGCAGCTCGGCCTTCTTGCCGCGCATCGCCAGCAGGCGCGCGAAGGTGGCGCCGGCCTGCACCTGCAGCGCGAGCTTCTTCGCCCGCGCGCCCAGTCCAGGCTGTCCACGCAGCGCGTCCATTTGCCTGGACACCGCCAGCAGCCGTTGCAGCCCGGCCAGGAAGGCCGGGTTCTCGATGTCCAGCGTGATCGGGAAGACCTGCTTGCAGATGTCGGTGGTGATGCGGAACACGCGCATGTCGTAGTCCACGGGCTCCATCCCCAGCGCCTTGTGGAACTCCGGCCTCGCATGGTCGCGCACGAACATGGTGGCGAAGACGGCGAGCTGGAAGAACTTGGCCCAGCCGGCATTCACGCCCTTCAGCAGATGCGGGTTGGCCCGCATCAGCAGCGCGGACGCCTCACCATGCCGGAACTCGTCGTTGCACCACTTCTCGAACCAGATGAAGATTGGGTGGAACCGCCGCTCCGGATGCCGCTCGAACTGCCGGAAGATGGTGATGTAACGGGCGTAGCCGATCTTCTCGGACAGGTAGGTCGCGTAGAAGATGAATTTCGGCGTGAAGTAGTGATACTTCTTGGCCTTGGTGAGAAAGCCGAGGTCGACGCCGACGCCGATATCCTTCAGCGCGTCATTAATGAAGCCGGCATGACGGGCCTCATCGCGGCTCATGAAGCCGAACAGGTCCTTCATGTCCTGGTTCTTCACCCGCTTGCGGATCTCGGCATACAGCACGCATCCGGAGAATTCGGCGGTGACCGAGCTAACCAGGAAGTCGACGACCTCCTTCTGCAGCGGCTCGGGCAGGTCGTCGAGGCGGAACTTGTCGAATTCGGCGTTGCGGACGAAGTGGCCCTTGTTCGGGTCGCGCCGGAACTCGTCCATCAGCGCATCCCACTGGGCGCGGATGGGGGTCACATCCATCGCGTCCATCGCCGCGAAATCGGTGGTGTAGAAGCGCGGGGACAGCACCGTGTCGGTGGTCGCCATGCGGGTGGTGGCGCTGACGTCGCGCACCGGCTTGGACGGGATCTGGTTCATGGGTGGCCACCTTTCGGCTCGAAGCCGCAATGATACAGCTCCGTCACCTCAAGTATGGCGGAAAACTCTGTCCACAAGCGCAACAGCGGGCCGGCGCGCAGCACCGTGGCGCGCGTCTGATAGGTTCGCACCTCGCCATAGGCGACGTGATCGGGCGCGTTGTGCACGATCACCTGGTCGCCCGGGCGCAGCACCACGCCCTCCGGAATCGCATGCGCGTGAAAACTGTCGAAGCTCTGCTCGATCTCGACGGTGCAGGGCACCTCGATCGAGCGGGGCCCGAACAAACCGCGGCGGGTCTCGTTCATCCTCTGCTGTCCCTCTCTTGCAGCCAACGCAGGAAGACCGCTTCGTTGGTCGGGCCGAATGCCCGCACATCGATCCTACGTTCATTGATCGAATCTGTCAGCGTCACCCGGTTACCTTGCCACGCTTCGATACGGAAGGGCATCGAATTCGACACATCCGCGCGCGGCAGGTCGCGCCGCACGACGCGGATCAGGGTGGTGACGAAACCGTTCTCGCCGTCGGCGAAATGCGCGATCTGGCGCCCGGTCGCGTGGTCGATGACCGACATGGCGCCGTCGGGCAGGTCGACGAAGCGCAGCGAGAGGCTGGCCAGCGGCGCCTCCGCCGGCGGCCCGGGCGCGGGCCTGGTGGAAACCACCGCGCCCACGGCGATGACGATGGCCACCACCACGGAGGCCACGACCATCACGAACAGCCGCGAGATCGGGTCGTAGCGCTTGGTTTCTGCCTGGGGCAAGTTCGGTCCCTCCTTCAACCCGCCAGCGCCACGTTGGCCGGGCGCGATAGGCTGTCGGTCGTGTCCGTCGCCTGCTGCACGGGGGCGCCTGCACTGCCGGCCAGGGCGCGGGCCAGCAGCTGCGCCACACCGGCTTTCTGCGGCAGTGCGCGCAGCACCGGCTTGGCACGCAGGATCGAGCCGAACTGCACATGCGGCCACAGCGCCACCCAGGAGATGCTGGCCGGCTTGACGATCGTCAGTTCCACATCCTCCGTCCCGTCCGCCCGCGCCGCACGGGCGACGCTGCCGATGACGGTGAAGGGCAGGTTGATGACCATGGGCAGCGCGATGCCGACCCGGAAGACCACCCGCTTGTCGGTGATGGTGTAGATGGTGGCGCGGGCGGCGGCCCGGCCGATGAACCACAGCAGCGCCAGGCAGGTCAGGCCGATCGCGGCCGAGATGACGAGGCCGCCGCCGACCTCCACCAGCCCGCCGCCCTGCCCGAAGCCGATGCCGGCCTGCAGCAGCAGCAGGCCGCCGAAATACAGGCTCAGGCCGCGCAGCCCCAATGCGCGCACGGCGAAGCTGACGGTCTCCGGGCGGCCCTGCCACAGCATGGTCTCACCGGCCGGCAGCGCCTCGGGCAGGCCGGTCACCGGCTCGCCGTCATGCTCGGGAATGTCCGCCGAGAGGTGGCGGTGCGCGGGTTCGCCCTTCACAGGAAGGGCTCGCTGCGCTCGGGCTTGGCGTAGAGCTGGCCGGAGGCGAAATAGGCCTGGATCCGGTCTTCCTCTCGCAGCGTGATCTGGTCTGGGCTGGCGGTGGTCGGCGCGGCGGCGATGTGCCGCGCCAGCAGGGTGCGGATGCGCACCTGGCCGGTGGTCTCGTTCACCCGCACCAGCGGCACCGGCGCCAGCACGTGCTTGCCCATGGCCGTCTCGATCTCCAGGAAGCGCGCCAGGTATTCCGACCGGTCCACCCAGACATCGGTGACGGTGCCGGCGGCCACGCCATCGGCGTCCATCACCGTCATCCCACGCGGATCGGGATCGTCTACCGACAGGTAGAAATCGGTGGCGACGCGCAGCGGCACGATGGAAGGCAGTTCGTCATCATAGGCCAGATGCGGCTTGTCGGCCCGCATGGCGTAGGCGGCGGGGCCCAGGCCCAGCTGCATCGGGTCGCCCAGCGGGTCGATCGGGTCGCCGCTCCAGCGCACCGGGCCGATCGGCAGTTCATGCACCATCTCGGGCCGCGGCGCCTGCACGGTGCCGGCGCCATGGGCCAGGATGAAGGTCTTGGGGCTGGGCATCCCGGTCCAGCCGTCGCCGACATAGGCGCCGGTGGTGTCGGTCATCATCGGGTAGCCTTCGCGCTTGCTCTCGCGGTTGAGGTAGACGACCAGGCCGAAGAAGAACGCCCAGAACCCGTAGAGCAGGATCAGGGTGAGGTCGAAATTGCCGAAGAAATTGCCGCTGAACATGAGAGGGCTCCAGGCGTTCAGGGTTGCAGGGAAGGCACGGCGCGCGCGAAGTGGTACGGGCGGACCAGGGGTCCGACGGCGACCATCGTCGCGAATAACAACGCGATTTCAAGCATGTAGACTACGCCGTAGCCGGTGGCGGGGCTGACCAGCCCAGGCCCCAGGGCACCGTTCATGGCCAGCCCTCCGGCCAGGTCGCGCAGCGCGCCACCCAGCCCGATGGCCACGCCGGCCGAGGTGGCCTGTACCGCTCCCCAGATGCCCAGCGCCAGCCCGGCCTGCCCGGCAGGTGCCGCCTGCATGCAGGCGGTCAGCGTCGCATGGGTGAACAACCCGGCGCCGAAGCCGATCAGGATGGTGCCGAATGCCAGCAACAGCCCCGAGCCGAGAGGGGCCGCGAAGATAATGGCGGCAAAGGCGAATACGCCGACGAGCGCACCGAACCCCGCCACCCGGTGCGGGTCCGCCCCGCCCACCAGCTGCCGCGCCGCGACCACGAAGCCCACGATGCCGCCCGCCGCAAGCAGCGCCGTCAGCAACGTGGTGGCCGAGACCGACAGGCCCAGCAACTGCGCGCCATACGGCTCCAGCAGGATTTCCTGCATCGAGAAGGCGGCGGTGCCCAGGCCCACGCCCGTCAGCCGGCGCACCCACGGCCCCTGGCGCTTCATCGCCCCCCAGGCCTCGGAGAAGCTTTCCGACACCGGCACGATGTCGCGCGTGGCGCCACGCATCTCCTGCTTCCACATCGCGCAGGTGATGAACACCAAGCAGACCACCGCGGTGCCCTGGATGGTCTGGATCAGCTTCAGCTGGGTGAAATCGGCCAGTATGGCGCCGAAGATCAGCGAGCCGCCCAGCATGCCGGCCAGCAGAAGCACCGACAGGAAGGCCACCACCTGAGGCTGCTTGTCGGGCGGCGTCAGGTCGGTGGCCAGTGCCAGGCCTGCCGTCTGGACGGTGTGGATGCCGATGCCGACCACGAGGAAGGCCACCGCCGCGCTGGCCGGCCCGGCCCATGCCGGCCCCTGGCTGTCGCCCGAGAGGATGATCAGGGCGAAGGGCATGATCGCCAGGCCAGAGAAGATAACGATGCCGCCCTTGAAGATGTAGGGAAACCGCCGCCAGCCCAGCGCTGATTGGTAATTGTCGCTACGGAAACCGATCAGCGCACGAAATGGCGCGAACAGCACGGGGATGGCCAGCATCGTCGCGACCAGCCCGGCCGGCACCTGCAACTCCACGATCATCACCCGGTTGAGCGTGCCGATCAGCAGCACCGAGCACAGCCCGACCGCGACCTGGAAGAGCGAAAGCCGCAGCAGCCGCGACATCGGCAGGGTTGCGCTGCCGGCATCCGCGAAGGGCAGGTATTCGGTGCCGATGCGCATCCATTGCCGGGCCAGGCTGAATTTCATCGCGCCAGGATCTCCTGCGCGTGGGAGATGTAGAAGGCACGGCTGATGCGGGCGTCGCGCCCCAGCGCCAGCGGCGCCAGCAGGCGCTTGAGGCGCGTGTGGCCGGTGGGCTGGATGGCGGGCGAGCGATCGGATTTCGGAAACAGCTTCCCGATCGCCCACATGGTGTTGAGCAGCGGCGTGGCCGGCGCAAAGGTGAAGGCGACCGAGCGACCGGCCCGCGCCGCCAGCCCGGCCAGCGCGGCCGCCACGTCACTCGCGCGATAGTGGATCAGGCTGTCCATCGCCACGATGTGGTCGAAGCGGCCCAGGGTCGGATCGAGCATGTCACCGACGCGAAAATCCAGCCGGGGATGGCCCGCACTGCGTTCCGCCGCCAGGCCCACCAACGTGGCTGAGATGTCGATGGCGGTGACATGGGCGCCGCGCCGCGCCGCCTCCAGCGCCAGCGCGCCGGTGCCGCAGCCGGCATCGAGCAGCGTCAGCCCGGTCATATCCTCGGGCAGCCAGGAGAGCAGCGTGGCGCGCATCGCGTCGCGCCCCGCGCGGACCTTCGCGCGCACACCGGAAACCGGCGCGTCCGAAGTCAGCCGCGCCCAGGTGGCTGATGCGGTGCGGTCGAAATAGGTTTCGAGCTCGGCCCGGCGGGTGGCATAGCTGCTCATCAGTCGAAGCCTAGCAGGTCGAAGATGTCGCGGTCCTTCATCGGCACGGTGGGCAGTGGCTCGGTGCCGGCCCAGAGCTTTTCGGCTAGCTGCATGTAGGTCTCACGCACGGCGATCAGTTCCGGGCTGTCCTCCATCTCGAACAGCACGGCCTTCTTCAGGCGCGAGCGGCGGATGACGTCGAGGTCCGGGAAATGCGCCAGCGTCTTGAGGCCGGTGACCCGGTTGAACTTGTCGATCTGATCGGTCGCCGCGCTGCGGTTGACGATCACGCCTCCCAGCCGCACGTCGTAGTTCTTCGACTTCGCCGCGATCGCCTGCACGATGCGGTTCATCGCGAAGATGCTGTCGAAGTCGTTGGCGGCGACGATCACCGCCCGCTCGGCGTGCTGGAGGGGTGCCGCGAAACCGCCGCACACCACGTCGCCCAGCACGTCGAAGATGACGACGTCGGTCTCCTCCAGCAGGTGATGCTCCTTCAGCAGCTTCACCGTCTGGCCGACCACATAGCCGCCGCAGCCGGTGCCGGCCGGCGGGCCGCCGGCTTCGACGCACATGACGCCGTTATAGCCCTCGAAGATGAAGTCTTCCGGCTTGAGTTCCTCGGAGTGGAAATTCACCGTCTCCAGGATGTCGATCACCGTGGGGATCAGCTTCTTGGTCAGCGTGAAGGTACTGTCATGCTTCGGGTCGCAGCCGATCTGCAGCACTCGTTTGCCCAGCTTGGAGAAAGCGGCGGAGAGGTTGGAGCTGGTCGTGCTCTTGCCGATACCGCCCTTGCCGTAGACTGCGAAGACCTTGGCGCCGCCGATCTGCAGCGCGGGGTCGAGCGCGACTTGCAGCGAGCCTTCGCCATCCTCGCGGCGGCTAACGCTGCCGCGGATGGTTTCGGTGCGGGTGATCACTGTCATCGGCTGGTCTCCAAAACGAATCGCGGCGCTGCCTCGCATCGGGCGGGGCGCGGGGCGGGCCCGACGGTGCTTCGCATCGCGCGGGTCATGCTGCCATCTCCGGCATGATGCCTTCCAGGCGGTCTTCCAGCTCCTGGCCGGCAGCGCGCAGGGCATCGAGCGTCGCGGCGTCGGGCTGCCAGTACTGGCGCTCATTTGCCTCCAGCAGCCGATTGGCGATCTTGGCCGAGGCGGTGGGGTTCAACGCCGCCAGCCGCGCCCGCATCGCCGGATCCAGCATGTAGGTCTGCGCCAGGTGGGTGTAGACCCACGGGCTGACCTGGCCGGTGGTGGCGGACCAGCCGAGCGTGTTGCTGATCTGCTCCTCGATCTGCCGCACGCCTTCGTAACCGTGGCTCAGCAGCGCCTCGTACCATTTCGGGTTGAGGCCCCGGGTGCGGGTTTCGAGGGAGACCTGCTCGCCCAGCGAACGCACAATGCCGGCGCCCTTGGTCTGATCCGAGATATAGACCGGCGCCGCACGGCCGCGGACCCGCGACACAGCCCGCGAAATACCGCCCAGGCTGTCGAAATACTGGCTGATCGTGGTGACCCCCGTCTCCACCGAGTCGAGGTTCTGATAGGCCAGGTCCACCGTGCCCAGCGTGTGGTTCAGCACGCCGTCATGCCGCTTGGCCAGCCCGTCCACGCCATACGCGAAGCCCTTGCGGCTGGTGTAGGTCTCGGCCAGCTCGTCCTCCTGTTCCCAGCCGCCATTGTCGAGCAGCAGGTTGACGTTGGCGCCATACGCACCCTCGGCATTGCCGAAGACGCGCAGGGCCGCATCCTCGATGCAGCCGCCGTTCTTTTCCAGGAAAGCCAGGGTGTGGGCGCGGATAAAGTTCATCGCCAGCGGCTCATCCGCGGCTGCGGCCAACAGGGCGGCTTCCGCCAGCAGCTTGGTCTGCAGCGGCAGCAGGTCGCGGAATATGCCCGAGAGGCTGATCATCACATCGATGCGCGGGCGGCCCAGCTCTTCCAGCGAGACGAGCTTCGCGCCGGTCAGCCGGCCATAGCTGTCGTGCCGCGGCACCGCGCCCATCAGCCACAGCGCCTGGGCGATCGGGCCGCCTTCGGTCTTGAGGTTGTCGGTGCCCCAGAGCACCACGGCCACGGTCTCGGGCAGCCGGCCCTCATCCTCGACGTGACGGGCGAGCACCTTCTCCGCTTGCGCCGCACCATCGCGCACCGCGAACGCGCTGGGAATGCGAAAGGGGTCGAAGCCATGCAGGTTGCGCCCCGTGGGCAACACCTCTGTGCTGCGCAACAGGTCGCCGCCGGGGACGGGGCGGATGTAGCCGGCATCAAGCGCGTGGATGATGGCGGGCAACTCGCTGTCGGTGGCCAGCAGGCCATCCAGCCGCACCCGCTCCTCGCCATGCGCGATCTCGGCGGCGTCGAGCGTCTCGACCCGTTCCGACGCGCTCAGCGCCTTGCCGACCACATGCAGCCCGTGCGGGATCAGCGTGTATTCCAGCGCCAGCAACTCGGCGCCCAGCTTCATGACGCGGACATCCCATTCGCCCGTGGGCCAGGCGGGCTCGGCCTGGGCCAGCTCCAGCGAGGCGGCCTGCGCCTGGATCAGCTCGGCCATCGTCTCGCGCGGCGCGCCGGGCTCCAGCGAGCGCCAGCGGTCGATGGAGGACTTCAGGTCCAGCATGCCCTTGTAGAGCCCGGCCGAAGCGACCGGGGGGGTGAGGTAGCTGATCAGCGTCGCCCCCGCGCGCCGCTTGGCCAGCATCCCCTCGGACGGGTTGTTGGAGGCATACAGATAAAAATTCGGCAGATCGGCGATCAGCCGGTCGGGCCAGCATTTCTCGCTCATGCCCGCCTGCTTGCCGGGCATGAATTCCAGCGCGCCATGGGTGCCGAAATGCAGTACGGCGTCCGCCTGGAAATCCTGCCGCAGCCAGGTGTAGAAGGCGGCGAAGGCGTGGGTGGGCGCGAAGCCGTGCTCGAAGAGCAGCCGCATCGGGTCGCCCTCGTAGCCGAAGCCGGGCTGCACGCCGATGAAGGCGTTGCCGAACATGGCGCCGAGCACATGGATCGACGCGCCGTCGCTCTGCTGCCGTCCCGGCGCCGGCCCCCAGGCCTTTTCGATCTCGGGCAGCCACTTCTGCCGCCGGACATGCGTGTCGGTCGGGATCCGAGCGGCGACGTTGGCCAGCGCGCCGTACTGCGCCGCGTTGCCGTGCAGGATCGCATCGCGCAGCGCGTCCACATCGGCCGGCACATCCACGGAATAGCCGGCGCCCTTCAGCGCGCCCAGCGTGTTGAACAGCGATTCGAACACCGAGAGATACGCCGCCGTGCCGGTGTTGCCGGCGTTGGGCGGGAAGTTGAAGATGACCAGGGCGATCTTCTTCTCGGCCCGTGCACGGCGGCGCAGCGCCACCAGCTTACCGACCCGCGCGGCCAGGGTGGCGGCGCGCTCGGCCTCCACCAGCATGTTGCCGCCGCAGCTGACGCCGTCGCAGCCCGGGCAGGGCGCCTGGCTGCCGGAGACGCCGCAGCGCCCGCCATAGGTCATGGGCGAGATCGCGCCGTCCAGCTCGGGCAGGGCCACCATCATGGTGGCCTCCACCGGGGTAAGGCCGGCGCCACTGGCCCGCCAGGTCGCAATCGTCTGGAATTCCAGCGGATGGGCGACGATGTAGGGGACATCCAGTTGGGCCAGGATGATCTCGGCCGATTTGTTGTCGTTGTAGGCAGGCCCGCCCACCAGGCTGAACCCGGTCAGCGACACCACGGCGTCCACGGTCGAGACGCCATCCTTCATAAAGAATTTCTCGATGGCGGCGCGGTTGTCCAGGCCCGAGACGAAGGCCGGAACCACGTTCAGCCCGCGCGCCTCGAAGGCGGCGATGGCGCCGTCGTAGTGCCCGGCATTGCCGGCCAGCACATAGCTGCGCATCAACAGCAGCCCGATCCGCCCCTGCGTCTGCTGCTGCGGCAGCTCGGCCAGCTTTTCGGTGATACGGGCCGGGATGTTGGGGTGATACAGGCCGACCTCGGGGTACTCCTTGGGCGCCGCTACCTGGATCTGCCCGGCCAGCGCCGACCGCCCGCCGGTGGAGTACCGGTTGACCATCATGCGGACCAGGTTGGCGATGTTATCGCTGCTGCCCGACAGCCAGTACTGCATGCCCAGGAAATACGCCCGCACGTCCTGCGCCGTGCCGGGGATGAACCGCAGCAGCTTGGGCAGCTCACGCAATACCCGCATCTGACCGGCGCCGCTGGACGCGCCGCTGCCCTTCTTTTTGTTGCCGCGCAGTTTCTTCAGCAGCGCCATGGCGCCCTTCGCCTCGGTGCCCATGTTGAAGCGGCCGATGCGGGTGAGCTTCATCACCTCCGGGCAGCTCATCAGGTTGAGCATGGCGTCGCAATGCGGCTGCCGCGCGGCGAGTGCCGGGAGCACGAGCTTGGCGTGATCCTCCAGGAACAGCATCGTCGAGATGATGATATCGGCCCGGCCGATGGCGGCATGGCAATTCGCCAGTTCGACATCGCAGCCGGCCCATTCATCGGCGGCGTGGACCGAGAATTCCAGGCCCGGAATGTCCCGCCGCAAGGCGAGCGTGGCCTCACGCGCGGCAGCACCCAGGTGACTATCCATCGTGACAAGCACGACTCGCACGGGGGTGGCTGCGTCAACGGGCATGATGCGCCTTTGCGTCGTAAAGAGTTTCTATGGTGATGTTCGCGATGCCGTTGTCGGCCGCGAATTTCTCGGTGTTGCGGCGAGCTTTTCCGCGCACGAAGAAGGGGATTTTCTTCAGTTCCGCCTCGGCATCGACGGCCCAGACCTGCACCAGGGGCGCGGCCAGGACTTCGGTGGCGGTGGTCCCTGCCGTGCCGACAGGCAGCCTACCGGCGCCCAGATGCGAGGGCTTGGCCTCATCGTTGAACTCGCGATCCTCGCGGAACATCGCCAGCAGGTGTTCCTCAAGCCCCATCATCAGCGGATGGACCCAGGTGTCGAAGATGACGTTCGCACCCTCGAACCCCATCTGTGGCGAGTAGCGCGCCGGAAAGTCCTGCACATGCACCGGCGCCGAGATCACCGCGCAGGGCACGCCCAGGCGCTTGGCGATGTTGCGCTCCATCTGGGTGCCGAGCACGAGTTCGCAGGTCGCCGCCTCGATGGCGGCTTCGACTTCCAGGTAGTCGTCGGTGATCAGTGCCTCGATGCCATACAGCGATGCCGCCTCGCGCACGTCGCGCGCCTGTTCGCGCGAGTAGGTGCCCAGGCCGACGACCGTGAAGCCGAGTTCTTTCGATGCGATGCGTGCCGCGGCGATGGCGTGGGTGGCGTCGCCGAAGATGAAGACGCGCTTGCCGGTCAGGTAGGTGCTGTCCACCGAACGCGAGTACCAGGGCAGCCTGCAGGCTTCTTCGGCCACAGTGCCATCAAGCCCGGCCAGCGCCGCGACCTCGGCGATGAATTCCCGGGTGGCGCCGACGCCGATCGGCACCGTCCTCGTCTGCTCCTGCTTGAGCGTGCGCTTGAGATAGGCGGCGGCGACGCCGGCGGTCTCGGGATAGAGCACCACGTTGAAATGGGCGTCGCCCAGCCGCATCAGATCGGCCGGTGTCGAACCCGGAGGCGCTACCACGTTCACGCGGACGCCCATGCTTTCAAGGAGGCCTACGATCTCGCGCACGTCGTCTCGATGGCGGAAGCCCAGCGCGGTCGGGCCGAGGATGTTGCAGGATGCCTGCTCCGGCGCCGTCTGCGGCGCGCGGGCGAAGGCGCGGACGAGTTGGTAGAAAGTCTCCGCCGCCCCCCAGTTTTCTTTCTTTTGATAGGCCGGCAGTTCCACGCCGACGACGGGAATGGGCAGGTTGATGGCCTTTGCCAGCCCGCCGGGGTCATCCTGCAGCAGCTCCGCCGTGCAGCTGGCGCCGACGAGCAGCGCCTGCGGCTTGAAGCGCGCATAGGCGTCACGCGCCGCTTCCTTGAACAGGTCGGCAGTGTCGGAACCGAGGTCGCGCGCCTGGAAGGTGGTGTAGGTCACCGGCGGGCGGGCACCGCGGCGTTCGATCATGGTGAATAGCAGATCGGCATAGGTGTCGCCCTGCGGCGCGTGCAGCACGTAGTGCAGCCCCTTCATGCCGGTGGCGACCCGCATGGCGCCGACATGCGGCGGGCCTTCATAGGTCCAGAAGGAAAGCTGCATTCCTCAGACCTCCAGCAGCGCGTGGCGCCGCAAGGGCCGGGCGAACAGCTCGGCCAGATCGGCCGCCTGGTCGTAACCTTGGATAGGGGTGAAGACGAGCTCGATGGCCCATTTGGTGGTCATGCCCTCGGCCTCCAGCGGGTTGGCCAGGCCCAGGCCGCACACCGTCAGATCGGGCCGCGCGGCACGCACACGGTCGAGCTGGCGGTCGACATGCTGGCCCTCGCTGAGGAAGGTGCCGGCGGGCAATGCCGCCAGTTCCGGCGCCATGTGGCCGCGATGCAGGAAGGGGGTGCCGACTTCCAGCAGTTCCATCCCCAACTCGTTGTGCAGGAAGCGCGCGAGCGGGATTTCCAGCTGCGAATCGGGCATGAAGAAAATGCGCTTGCCGACCAGTCTTTCGCGCAAGCGGCCCAGGGCAAGGCGGGCGCGATCCTCCTGCATCTCGACGGCGGCGCGGATGGCCGCGGCCGGCACACCCATCGCGGCGGCGCCGGCGGTCAGCCAGTCGGTGGTGCCCTCGACGCCGAGCGGGAACAGGGCAGGGAGGTGCACAGCGCCGCGCGCTTCGAGCGCGCGGGCGGTGTCGGCCAGGAAGGGCTGCGCCAGCAGCATTTTCGTATTCGCGCCCACCGCCGGCATTTCGCTGGCGCGGCGCGGCGGCAGAAAGGCGAACCGCGTCAGGCCCATCGCGCCGAAGATGC
>JACMRO010000409.1 GCA_014376425.1 Rubritepida sp. | reverse complement strand
GGGTGCAGCGCGCCGGCCAGGCGGGGCAGCCCCATCCCGGTGGCTGCGGCCTGCAGGGCGGGCTCGCTGCTGCCTTCAGCCAGGCGCGGCGCGGCTTCCAGCAGCATGGACAGCAGCGTGGCCAGCAGCGGGTCGGCCTGCCCGGCGTCAGGCAGCGCGGGCGTGCCCGGTGCCGCCAGCAGCGCCGGCAGCGCCGCCAGGACGTGGGGCGGTGCTGGCGGGTCGGCGCCGCGGTCCAGCAGCGCCAGCCGCGCCGCCCGCAGCGCATCCGCCGCCAGCAGCAGGGCGGGCGCCGCGGCGCCCACCCGCAGCTTGCCCTGCCGCGCCAGGCCCAGCGCGTCCTCCGCCCGGTGCGCCAGCGCCTTCATCCCGACCGCGCCCACCGCATCGCTCATCCCTTTCAGCGAATGGAAGGCGCGGAACAGCGCGTCGATCGCCGGCCGCTCCTCCGAAGGATGCACCAGCGCCGCCTCGATGGCGTCGAGATGCTCCTCCGACTCGGCTGCGAATTCGGCCCGCAGGCTGTCGTCAAGCAGCATTTGGCAGCCCCAGCACGCGGTGCGCCGCCTCCAGCAACGCAGCGCCGCGGCGCTGCTGCATGTCCAGCGACAAGGCGCCCGAGGGCTTGGCGACGACCGCCGAAGCGCCCAGCCGCAACGCCTCGAGCGCGACCGCGCCCCCTGCCGCCGCGGCGCTGCTGACGACCAGTACCACGCCCGGGCCGCGCAGCGCCCAGTGCCGCAGCACGCCCAGCCCGTCCAGCTTTGGCATCTCGATATCCAGCAGGGTCAGCGCCGGTTGCAACCGGGCCATGGCGTCCAGCCCAGCCTCGCCATCCGCCGCTTCGCCCACCCATTCCAGGGCCGGGGACTCGGCGATGATCTCGCGCAGGATGCGTCGCATGGTTGGGCTGTCATCGACGATCAGCACCGGGTGGGTGACGGCACCGGACAGCGCGTCCCCCAGCGCGGCCAGGGCGGCCGGTGCCGTGCCGTCGATGGCGGCGGCCAGGCTTTCGGCGCCCGGCGCTTCGGCCAGGCTGCGCAGGGTCGCCAGCGCACGGGCGTCACCGGCGGCCAGCCGGGCACAGGCGGCGCGCCACTCCGGCAGGAAGGCGGCGAGAAGTTCGGGATCCATCCCGCATCATGCCGGTCAGTCGACCAGGAACTCCAGCAGCTTCGCGTTGAATACGTCCGGCTGCTCGACGCAGCAGGCATAAGCGCCCGGCAGAGCCAGGATGGCGCGGTGCCTCATGCCCCGCGCTGCCCCACCGCGCCGCAGAAATCCGCCACTGTGGAGACCCAGCCGAAAAATGTCTCGATGTTGTACAGCGCCGCCTTCTGCACGAAGTCGGGCCCCGCCGCATGCGTCGCATCCTCCAGCACCACACAGAAATATTCGAGGTGGAAGGCATCGCGCAGCGAACTTTCGACGCAGACATTGGTGGCGATGCCGGTGAAGACGATGCTGCGGATGCCGCGTGCGCGCAGCCAACTGTCGATGTTCGTGTTGAAGAAGCCGGAATAGCGCGGCTTGGGCACCACCGTGTCGCCCGGCTGCGGCGCCAAGCCGTCGACCAGCGCATAGTCCCAGCCGCCCCTGGCCAGCAGCGTTCCGGCCAGCTCCGGCCGGCGCCGCATCGTCTTCAGCGCGTTGGATTTGTGCCAGTTGGGCGAGCCCGGCCCGCCGGCCTCGGCATAGCCGGCGTCCCAGCCATTCTGGAAATAGACCACCGGAATCCCGGCCGCACGCGCCGCCGCGGCGGCCTTGGCGACCTGGCCGATGCAGGCCGCGGCGCCGCCGATGTCGAACCCCGCCAGGTCGATGTAGCCGCCCGCGCTGGCATAGGCGTTCTGCATGTCGACGATGATCATCGCGGTCTGCGTGGGCTCCAGCCGCAGCGCTTCGGGCCGGGCGGGCAGGATGAAGGGCGTGCGGGGCGGCGCGGCGGTGTAGCCTGCGGGGGTGTCGTCCATGGGGACCAGCGTAGTGATGCGGCGCCGCCCACACCATGCCTCGCTCGCCCGCCTTCCTGCACGCGGGAAGGCGGGCGAGCGGGCGGGTCACCCCCCGATGCCCGCCAAAGCGGCAGCGATGCGAGGGCTTTGCGCCATCCTGCGGCGCATCCCGCGCGGCGCGGCACGCCAGCCCCCCGTCGGCGGTTGTCCCGGGCGGTCGGGATGCCGCAGAACCCAGCATCCATCCATCGGAGCCTGCCACGATGACCCACGACACCACCCGTCGGGCTGCACTCGCCGCCGCCGCCGGCCTGCTGGCCACGCCGCTCGTCGCCCGCGCCCAGGTCCAGGCCCGCCCGGTGCGCTTCTCCTTCGACTGGATCTACAACGGCCCCTACGCGTTCGGCGCCGCCGGGGTGCAGCAGGGCTTCTTCCGCGAGGCCGGGCTGGACGTGACCATCACCCGCGGCTTCGGCTCCGCCCGCGTGCCGCTGGACATGTCGGCCGGCAGCTTCGACGTCGCCATGTGCGACCCGACCCCGGTGTTGCGCTTCATGAGCCAGACGCCGAACAACGACCTGCTGGCCGTGGGCCTGCTGTGGGACCAGGCGCCGACCGCCGTCACCGTGCGGGCCGACGGCCCGATCACCCAGATCAGCCAGCTTGCCGGCAAGACGTTGGCGGCGCCCGAATTCGACGGCGGCCGACAGGTCTTTCCGGTCTT
>JACMRO010000408.1 GCA_014376425.1 Rubritepida sp. | reverse complement strand
TCGGCGACATGGACTTCAAGGTGGCCGGCACGGAGGCGGGCATCACCGCCCTCCAGATGGACATCAAGATCACCTCCATCACCTTCGACATCATGCACACCGCACTGGCGCAGGCGAAGGACGGCCGCATCCACATCCTGGGCGAGATGGCCAAGGGGCTGACCGGCGCCCGCGGCGAAGTCTCGGCCAATGCGCCGCGCATCACCGTGATCAACGTGCCGAAGGAGAAGATCCGCGACGTGATCGGCACCGGCGGCAAGGTGATCCGCGAGATCGTCGAGCAGACCGGCTGCAAGATCGACATCGAGGATGACGGCACGATCAAGATCGCCTCCGCCAGCCAGGAGAACACGGACATGGCGATCGCCAAGATCCGTGGCCTGACGCAGGAGGCCGAGATCGGCGCCATCTACACCGGCAAGGTGGTGAAGACCGCCGAATTCGGCGCCTTCGTGAACTTCCTGGGCGCCAAGGACGGGCTGGTGCACATCAGCGAGCTGGCCGCCGAGCGTGTCAACAAGACCACCGACGTGGTCAAGGACGGCGATGCCGTGCGCGTCAAGGTCATCGGCTTCGATGACCGCGGCAAGGTCAAGCTGTCCATGCGCGTGGTCGATCAGGCGACGGGTGCCGACATCTCCGAAGAAGTCGGCGCCAAGCGTGGTGGTCGCCCGGAAGGCGAAGAGGGCGGCGAGCAGGCCGAGCGCCGGCCGCGTCGGGATAGCGAGCGGCGCCCGCGCCGCTTCGACTGAGCACGCAAGGCGGGGCACGTCCCGGGGCACCTCCCCTGGAACGCCCCGCCTTTCAGCCTATCTACAGATCAACGACTGAGGACGGCTGCGGTGAAGGCGATCAATGCGATCCGCATGGGCGGAGTGGATGTGCTTCCCTTGGTGGAAGGCGGCAAAGGCGTGGCCGTTTCGAACGGCGCGACCGCCGGAGCATGGGCTGCGGCCGGCGGCGTGGGCACCTTCTCGGCGGTGAACGCCAATGCCTACGACGCGGAGGGGCGCACCATCCGGCAGGTCTACCGCGGCAAGACGCGCCTGGCCCGGCATGAAGAGCTGGTCGAATACGGCATCAAGGGTGGCATCGCGCAGGCGATCGAGGCCCGCGAGCGCGGCGGCCCGAAGGCTCGCATCCACGCCAACATCCTGTGGGAGATGGGCGGCGCCGAACGCGTGATCCGCGGCGTGCTGGATGGCGCCCGCGGGCTGGTCAACGGCATTACCTGTGGCGCCGGTATGCCCTACCGCTTGGCTGACATCGCGCGCGAATACGGCGTGCACTACTATCCCATCGTCAGCTCCGGCCGCGCCTTCTCGGCGCTGTGGAAGCGCAGCTATTCAAAGGCGCGCGAATTGCTGGGCGGGGTGGTCTATGAGGATCCGTGGCTGGCCGGCGGGCATAATGGCCTCTCCAATTCAGAAGATCCGCGGCGGCCGGAATCGCCCTTCCCGCGGGTGCTGGCCCTGCGTGAGCAGATGCGCGCCTTCGGTTTGGGCGACACCCCTATCATCATGGCCGGTGGCGTGTGGTGGCTGGAGGAGTGGCAGGACTGGATCGACAGCCCCGAGCTGGGCCCCATCGCGTTCCAGTTCGGCACCCGGCCGCTGTTGACCCAGGAAAGCCCGATCAGCGAAGCCTGGAAGAAGCGGCTGATCAGCCTGCAGCCTGGCGACGTGTCGTTGCAGAACTTCTCGCCCACAGGCTTCTACAGCAGCGCCGTGCGCAACGAATTCCTGCACGAATTGGAAGGCCGCAGCGAACGGCAGATCGCCTACAGCAGCGAGGCGGTGGGCGACCATACCAGCCAGTACCTGATCGGTCCTCGCCGCCGCGCGGTGTGGGTGACGCCGCATGACAGCTACCGCGCCCAGGCATGGGAGAAAGTCGGCTTTACCGACGTCCTGCGCACGCCCGACAACACGCTGATTTTCGTGACGCCGGCCGAGGCCGCCGAGATACTCGCCGACCAGGTCGCCTGCATGGGTTGCCTGACGCATTGCCGCTTCAGCAACTGGACGCAGAACGGGCCCGACTACACCACCGGAAAGAAGGCGGACCCCCGCAGCTTCTGTATCCAGAAAACGCTGCAGGATATCGCGCATGACGGATCGCTGGATCGGAACTTGATGTTCGCCGGCCATAATGCGTACCGCTTCACCTCGGACCCGTTCTACTCCAACGGCTTCGTGCCGACGGTGCAGCAGTTGGTGGAACGGATCCTGACCGGGCGTTAATCCCCCGCGACCAGCGCGCGCCGTGCCACTGCCTGGCTCCGCCCGAGCATGTCGACGAATACCGGCAGCAGCACCAGCACGATGAAGGGCAGCACCACAGTGCCGCCCACCACCACCACCGCCAACGGCTTCTGCAGGTCGCTGCCAATGCCTGTCGCCAGCGCCATCGGCAGCAGCCCCACCATCGCCGCCATGCAGGTCATCATCACCGGCCGCATCCGGTCGCGTCCAGTTTCGTCCAACGCCTGGCGCCACGGAAGTTGCTCATGGGCCAACACGTGCCGGAAATGGCTGAGGAAAATGATGCCCTCCATGACCGTGATGCCGAACAGCGCCAGGAAGCCGATCGCCGCTGGCACCGAGAAATTCAGCCCCATCGCATCAAGCGCAGTGACGCCGCCGATGCAGGAGAACGGGAGGATGGCCAGAATCAGCGCCGCATCCCGTAACGAATTGAACTGCACGTAGAGCAGCACAGCGATCAGCACGAGCGATAGCGGCACCACGATCTTCAGCCGGGCAATGGCGTCCTGCAGATTGCGGAACTCGCCCACCCATTCCAGCGAATAACCTGGCGGCAGCGGCACCCGGGCGGCAATGCGTGCCTGCGCCTCCAGCACCGCGCTTTGCGGGTCTCGCCCGCGCACCGAGAACTTCACCGGCACGTACCGCGCCGCGTTCTCGCGAAAGATGGTGCTCGCACCTGACAACAGCCGAATGTCGGCTACGTCGCGCAACGTGGCTCCGGATGCCGCGCTGACCGGAATACGCCCGATGGCGTCGATATCAGTTCGCGCCGAAGCCGCCAGCCGCACGACGATGGGGAAGTTGCGGTCGCCGCCCTCCTCATAGAGCCGCGCCGCCTCCTGGCCGCCGATGGCGCTCGTAATCACCGTGTTGATATCGTTGACCGAAAGTCCGTAGCGCGCGGCGCGGCCGCGGTTGATGCGGATCGACAGCGTCGGCTGCCCCAGGGTGCGGAACACGGCCAGGTCCGCCACGCCGGGCACCTGCGCCATCTCGGCGCGGATCTGCTCGCCCAGCCGCGCCAGCACATCCAGCTCCGGCCCGACCACCTTGACGGCATTGGCGCCCTTCACGCCGGACGCCGCCTCCTGGACGTTATCGGAGATGTATTGGCTGAAGTTGAACTCCACGCCGAGGAAGTCACGCTGCAGCCGTGCCTGGATGGCGGCGACCAGCGCGTCCTTGGTGCGCGCGGTCGTCCATTCATCCATCGGCCGCAGCGGAATGAAGAACTCGGCGTTGAAAAAGCCGGCCGTGTCGGTGCCGTCATCGGGCCGGCCCTGCTGGCTGGTGATGGTGACGACCTCGGGGAACTCCATTACCGCGCGCCGCATGCGGTTGACGGTGACGTTGCCTTCCTCCAGCCCGATCGTCGCCGGCATGGTGGCGCGCATCCAGATCGAGCCTTCCTCCAGCGTCGGCAGGAATTCACCGCCGAGGCGGGAGAACTGGAACAGCCCCCCGGCCAGCAGCAGGCAGGAGACCACGACCACCGGCGCGCGCCGGCGCAGCGCCGAGTGGTGCAGCCAGTCATGCGCGGTGGCCATCCAGCGCACCACCGGCATCACCTTCTCGATCGTCGTCTCGCGGAACAGCAGCGCCGCCATGGCGGGTGCGATGGTGAAGGTTGCCAGCATGGCGCCGGCGATGGCGTAGGCGTAGGTCTTGGCCATCGGCCCGAAAATCCGCCCCTCCACGCCCCCCATGGTGAAGAGCGGCAGGAAGGCAGCGACGATGATCAGCGCCGAGAAGAAGATCGCGCCGCCAACCTCGGTCCCGGCGCCCAGGATGATCTGGTGCAGGCGGGTAAACGTGCCGCCTGCCTGGCGTGGCGCGGCGCCATGCTGAGCCCCATGCTGGGCGCGGTGCAGATGACGGTAAATGTTTTCCACCATGATGACTGTCGCATCCACCAGCAGGCCGAAATCCAGCGACCCGAGCGACAGCAGGTTGGCGCTCTCGCCCCGCGCCAGCATGACCAGCACGGCGAAAAAGAAGGCGAACGGGATCGTTGCACCCACCACCAGGGCACCCCGTAGATCACCCAAAAACAGCCATTGTATGAAGATCACCAGGCAGACGCCCAGGATGATGTTGTGGATGACGTGGTGGGTGGTCAGCTCCACCAATTCCTTCCGATCGTAGATGACGGTGATGCGCACGCCTGGAGGCAGGATCCCGCCGGCGTTGATTTCATGCACAGCCTCTTCCACCGCCCGGATGGTCGGCAACGTTTGCTCACCACGGCGCATCAGGACCACGCCCATGATGACGTCGTCATCCGCCTCGTGGCCGGCGATACCCAGCCGGGGCAGGTTGGCCGTCTCCACCCGGCCTACATCGCTCAGCAGGATAGGCGTGCCACTGCGGCTGCCCAGCACCACCTGCTCGATCTCCTCGATTGAGCGGATCAGCCCCACGCCTTGCACCACCGCGGCCTGCGGGCCGATGTTCAGCACGCCCGCGCCCACCGTGGCGTCGCCCTGGCCGATGGCCTGCACCACATCGGGTACGTCCAGGCCGAAGCTGGTCAGCCTCGCCAGGTCGAGAACCACGTTGTAGCTTTTTGAGGGACCACCGAAGGCGGTGACATCCACCACACCCGGCACCCGGCGAAAGCGGCGCTGCAGCACCCAGTCCTGCAGCACTCGCAAATCAGTGGGCGAGAAACCGGGCGGGCCCTCGACGCGGTAGCGCAGGATTTCGCCGATCGGGCTCCACGGACTGATCGAGGGCTGCACGCTCGGCGGCAAGCCGTTGATCTGGCCCAGCCGGTTCAACACCTGCTGCAACGCCTGTTCATAATTATAGGCATAGCTGAACTGGGCCTGCACAACCGAAAGGCCAAACAGGCTGGAACTGCGGATGCGCGCCAGGTTGGGCATGCCGGCCAAACCGACCTCGATGGGCACGGTGATGTAGCGCTCGATCTCCTCCGCGCTCTGCCCCGAATTCTGGGTGATGACGACGACGGTGGGCGGTACCGGATCGGGGTAGGCCTCGATGTTCAAAGCGGTGAAGCCAAAGACGCCGGCGGCGAGAAAGGCTGCGAAGGCGAGCAAGACCAGGGCACGTTGTTGCAACGAAACTGAAATCAGTGTGCGGATCATGCGACTAACAGCCCAAACTGAACGGCAGCTGAATGCTGCCTGAACGGTAGCTGAACCACTTCGCATTGCAGCAAGTAGGCCGGCGGCTGACATCGCGTTCATGTATGGCGCTGGACCGCGGGCCTGGTCGCGCGCAACATCGTCTAATGCTGGAAGGTTTTCGCGCCGCCATGGGCGCCCCTGCGGTCGCCATGGCAGCCAGCTTCCTAGGTTTCGGCGCAGCGGTCAGCGCGGCCGGGCTTGGGTTGGGCTGGGCGATGGCCTCGGCGCTGGCGATCTATGGCATGCCTGGCCAGCTGATCCTGCTGACGGCGGC
>JACMRO010000407.1 GCA_014376425.1 Rubritepida sp. | reverse complement strand
TGCCCCGGCCGCGCGGGTCTCGCCGCGCGCCGCATCCAGCCCGGCCGTCGCCGTGCCCAGCGCCAGGTCAGCCCGTGCCACCAGCAGGGCGAACATCGCCGCCTCCGCGTCGCGCACCAGGCCGGACAGGTTGCGGTAGCGCGCCGCCTGCTTCGCCTGCCGGCCGAGCGATTCGCGTGTGCCGTCCAGCTGCGCCGTCAGGTCCTCGGCGCGGGAAAGGTTGTTCTCGGCCTGGCGCAGCTTGAGTTCCGCCTCGTGCCGCCGCGCCCGCAGGCCGGAGATGCCCGCGGCTTCCTCCAGCACCGCGCGGCGTTCTTCGGGCCTGGCCGCGATGAGCTGTGCCACCCGGCCCTGGCTGACCATGCCCGAGGCGCGTGGTCCGCTGGCCAGGTCGGCGAACAACGTCTGCACGTCGCGTTGCCGGGTCTCGCGGCCATTGATGCGGTAGGCCGAGCCCTCGCCGCGGCTGATGCGACGGCTGATCTCCAGTTCCGCTTCGCGCTCCAGCGGCGCGGGGGCGACGCCGGTGGCGTCCTCCAGAAAGAGGGTGACCTCGGCCAGGTTGCGGCTTGGGCGGGTGGCGGTGCCGGCGAAGATGACGTCGTCCATCTCGCCGCCGCGCAGGCTGCGCGCGCTGCTCTCCCCCATCGCCCAGCGCAGCGCCTCGACCACGTTGGACTTGCCGCAGCCATTGGGGCCGACGATGCCGGTCAGGCCGGGGCGCACCTCGACGATGGTGGGCTCGCAAAAGCTCTTGAAACCGACGATGCGCAGGCGCGCGAGGGTGGCGGAGAGGCGGCGGGGGGGCGCCTCGTCTTCCGCTGCCGCAGGTGCGGGTCCTGGGGCAGGCAGTTCAGCCATGGGGCATCCGCCCGGGATTGGCCGCCGCTGTCACCCTTCGATCACCGGCGGCCCGGGGGGCGGGCTCGCCAACCGGCGCGCCATCGCCTCGCGCGCCAGCGCCTGGAATTCGTCCACCGGCATCAACACGAAGGCGTCGCGGCCGTGCCGGGTCAGCACCACCGCGCCGCGCAGGGCTGCGTCGATCAGCTTGGGCTGGGCGACCTCCAACACCGCGATGTCCGCGCGGGGCAACCGCTCCAGCCCCTCCATCGGGTCGACATCCCGCGTCGGCCGCACGGCTTCATCGGGGTGGCGCTTCATCCATCCACGGCCGTCGAAGGCCCACGTGGGCGGGCGGCGTTGTTCCACGCCGTGCGAATCGCCTCACTGACGGCCACCGGCGAGGGGACGCCGCGCAGCGTGTGGTTTTCCTCCTGCAGGCGGCCTTCGCTCGACTTGATGACGATGTCGCCAATGCCGAACATGCGGTTCCAGATGTTCTGCTTCACCACCACGTCGCGGATGCGGAAAACCTCGATATCGTCGCGCACCTTGTTCCAGAAGCCCTGTTCCAGGACGATGCGTTCATTGGTCACGCGCACGCGCTGGCGCCCCAGGAAGGGTAAACCCAGGCACAGCACGGCCAGCAGAATGCCCCAAAACCCGTAGGACCGTTTGCTCTCCATCGTCTCCAGAATGACCGTCTCGCTCATGCGGCTGTGCCCCTGCTTGCGGGCGGCAATGCACCATGGCTGGGCGCTGGTCGCAACCGCGTGGCTGGTGGCCACGCCGGCGGAGGCGCAGCGCGCGCGGGCTCCCGCCGCGGAGCGGCCTGGGCCGGGCGCCGCGGAGCGGCCCGGGTCGGGCGCCGCAGAGCGGCCTGGGCCGGGCACCAATGCGCGGCCTGGGCTGGGTGTTGAGGAGCGAGTTGGCTTGGGCACCTCACAGCGGCCTGGGCCGGGCACCGCGGAGCGGCTTGGGCCGGGCGCAGCAGAGCAACCTGGGCCAGGCGCCACGGGCCGACGCGGCGTGAGCACCGCGCAGCGGCGTGGCCTGAGCCAGGCGGGGGTGGAGGCGGCGCGGCGCTTCCTGTGCCCGAATGGCGGCACACCGCAACGGGTGGTGGCGGGGCGGCGCGGCGGCCGGTGCTCGCCGGCGCCGGGGGGCGGCGGCGGCGCTGGCGGGGGTGATAATTCGCTGCCGGGCTGGGACCAGGGCCTACCCGCCCCCAACCGCGGCCAGACGCCCTGCCCGCCCGGCACGACCGCAGCCGCCTCAGCCCAGGCGGCCGCCACCCGATGCGTTCCCGGCTGAGACTTGATGCAGCCTTGACCACAATGCTGCGTTGCAATGAAATTAGGAGCACCCGATGAACCTTTT
>JACMRO010000034.1 GCA_014376425.1 Rubritepida sp. | reverse complement strand
TTCCAGCCGGGGGATCCAGTCGAAGGGCAGGTACTGCATGTAGTCCAGCTCGCCTGCCATCAGCGCGGTGGCGCCCGTTGCCTGGTCGGGCATGGCGCGCCAGGTCATCTGGTCGATCTTCACGTTTCGGCCGCCGGCCAGGAAACTGGCGGGCTCGGCGCGCGAGACGTAGTCCGGGTTGCGTTCGAGCACCATCGAAGCGCCGGGCCGCCAGTCCGCGGCGCGGAAGCGGAACGGGCCGGAGCCCACGAATTCGCGGATGCGGGTCTCGACCGCCACCGCCGCCAGCCTTTCAGGCAGCATCACCGGCAATGGCGCATTGGGTTTGCCCAGCACGTCCAGCATCAGCGGAAAGGGGGTCTTGAGCGCGATGCGGAAGCCGCGCGCGCCGGTGGCGCCGATCTCCGCCTTGGTCGCCCACAGCATGCGCCCCAGCGCGTCGCGCGGCGCCCAGCGCTCCAGGCTGGCGACGCAATCCTGGCCGGTCACTGGCGCGCCGTCATGCCATCGCAGCCCGGGCCGCAGCAGAAAATTCCAGGCCAGCCCATCAGCCGAAACATCCCAGCTTTCCACCATCTGTGGCTGGATCATCCCCTCGGCGTCCATGGCGAACAGCGTGTCGAAGACGTGGCTGGCGAAGGTCCGAGTGATGGCCGCCGTCGTGGCATGCGGATCGAGGATCACCACTTCGCTCTCCAGCGCCACGTTGAGGGTGCCCGCGGCACGCGCCGTAGCCCAAGGCAATGCCAGCGCCGCCACAGCCGCACGCCGTCCAAGTCGGATCATCGCCGCCTCCTGTCTGATCGAACGAGGCTAGGCAGCCGCCCGCCGCCGGGCAAGCATGGCGAATGGACACTGAAGCGATCCGCGCCGCCGCCCAAGCCGCCCTGCCGCCGCTGGACGGGACGCTGCAAGTGCCGGGCCTGCAAGCGCCGGTGACGGTGCTGCGAGACCCGCAGGGCGTACCGCACATCCGCGCCGCCACGGAACACGACGCCTGGTTCGCGCAAGGCTTCGTGCACGCCCAGGACCGCCTGTTCCAGATGGAGCTCAACCGCCGCCGCGCCCTGGGCCGCGCCGCCGAATGGCTGGGCGTGCCTGCTTTCGCCGCTGTCGCCCTGGCCCGCCGCCTAAGTGTGGAGGCCGCCAGCCGGCGCGATTTTGAGGCGCTGGGCGCCGAGGCGCGACACATGTGCGAACGCTATGCCGCGGGCATCAACGCCTTCATCGCCTCGCCGGCGCCCCTGGCCGTGGAATACACCCTGCTCGGCGCCACGCCAGAGCCGTGGGAGGGCTGGCACCCCATCGCCGTCATGCGCCGCCTGGGGCTGCTGATGGGCAGCGTGTGGTTCAAGCTGTGGCGTGCCGCCGCCCTGCCGGTGGCGGGTGCCGCCACCACCGCTTTGCGCTATGACGATGGGGGGCAGGACGCGCTGATCCTGCCGCAGGGCCGCGACAGCCTGCGCTGGCGCGCCGGGCTGGAGTTCCTGGCGCCGGCCGTCACCGCGTTGCTGGACGCCGCGGAGGCCGATGCCACAGGTGGCGGCAGCAATAACTGGGCGGTGAGCGCCGCGCGCTCCTCCACCGGCCGCCCGTTCCTGGCCGGCGACCCGCACCGGGCGTTCGAGTTGCCGAACATGTATGCGCAGGGCCACCTGGCCTGCGACGCGTTCGATGTGATCGGCCTGACCGTGCCCGGTGTGCCGGGTTTCCCGCATTTTGCCCATAACGGCGCCGTGGCCTGGTGCGTCACCCACACCTTCGCCGATATTCACGATGTCTATCTGGAGCGATTCGAGGCCGGCCGGGTGCTGTTCCAGGATGGCTGGGAAACGCCCGAGCACCGCCGCGAGACCATTGCCATCCGTGACGCCGCACCACGCCAGATCGACGTCACCGTCACCCGGCATGGCCCAATCATCGCCGGCGACCCGGCCTCCGGGCACGCGCTGGCGCCTAAATCCGTGCAATTCTTCGAAACCGACCTGTCCTTCGCCTGCCTGCCCCGCCTGGTGCGCGCCCGCACCGTGGCCGATCTGTCCGAGGCGCCGCGCGGCTGGGGGTTAATCGACCACAACCTGGTCGCCGCCGATACCGAGGGCAATACCGGCTTCCTGCTGCGCGCCCGCGTGCCCCGGCGCGGC
>JACMRO010000406.1 GCA_014376425.1 Rubritepida sp. | reverse complement strand
TTTCATCACCCCGATGCGGGTGGCCAGCGCGCAGGCCTCCTCGATGTCGTGGGTGATGAACAGCACGGTCTTGCGCGCCTCCTGCCAGATCCGCGTCAGCTCGGCCTGCAGGATGTTGCGCGTCATCGCATCCAGCGCGCCGAAGGGTTCGTCCATCAGCAGCAGAGCCGGATCGTTGGCCAGGGCGCGGGCGATCTGGATGCGCTGCTTCATGCCGCCGGAGAGCTCGGCCGGATGCTTGTCGCCCTGGCCGGCCATGCCCACCAGCCCCAGGTAGCGGTCCGCCGCCGCCCGCCGCGCGGATTTGGGCACGCCGGCCAGACGAAGCCCGAAGGCAATATTGTCGCGCGCGGTCAGCCAGTCATACAGGCTGTCGGTGCCCTGGAAGACGACGCCGCGTTCGGCGCCCGGGCGGGTAACGGTGCGGCCATCCAGCGCGATGCGGCCGCGGCTCGGCGCCTCGAATCCCGCCAGCATGTTCAGCACCGTGGTCTTGCCGCAGCCCGAGGTGCCGAGCAGGCAAAAGAACTCGCCCTCCGCCAGTTCCAGCGAAAAGTCGCGCACCGCCTCATAGGCGCCCGAGCGGCCGCTATACGTCTTGCCGACCGCTTCGAGGGTGACCAATGCCATCGCGCGTAGGCTGGGGCGGAATGCCGCGCGGAGCAAGGCGGCTTCACGGGCTGGCGGGCCACGTCTAGGGTCGTGTGATCAATCCATGGGCAGGAAACGCAGAAGATGATGCTTGAGGGAAAAGTCGCTATCGTCACCGGTGCTGGCGGGGGCATCGGGCGGGAAATCGCCATCGCCATGGCGGCGGCGGGTGCGAAGGTGGTGATCAACGACATCGGCGCGTCGCTGGGCGGCGAGGGATTCTCCGCCACCCCCGCCGAACAGACTAAGGCCATCATCGAGCAGGCCGGCGGCCAGGCCGTCACCAACACTGACAGCGTGGCCGAATGGGCCAACGCGCAGAAGATCGTGGGCGCCGCGCTGGATGCCTTCGGCCGGGTGGATATCGTGGTCAACAATGCGGGCATCCTGCGCGACCAGATCTTCCACCGGATGACGCCGGAAGAATGGCTGAGCGTGATCAACGTCCACCTCAACGGCACCTTCTTCGTCTCCCGCGCCGCGGCCGAGCATTTCCGCAAGCAGGAGAGCGGCAGCTATGTCCACATCACCAGCACATCGGGGCTGATCGGCAATTTCGGCCAGGCGAATTATTCCGCGGCAAAACTGGGGATCGTGGCGCTGAGCAAGTCCATCGCGCTGGACATGAAGCGCTACAATGTGCGGTCCAACTGCCTGGCGCCGTTCGCGTGGAGCCGGATGACGTCGTCCATCCCGGCCGAGACGCCCGAGCAGAAGGCACGGGTCGAGCGCATCCAGAAGATGGGGCCGGAGAAGAACGCGCCGCTGGCGGTGTTCCTGGCCTCGGATGCCGCGAAGGAGGTCACCGGCCAGATCTTCGCGCCGCGCATGCATGAGCTGTTCCTGTTCAGCCAGAACCGGCCGATCCGCAGCGTCCACAGCGAGAATGGCTGGACGCCGGAGAAGATTGCCGAGATCGCGCTGCCCGCTTTCCGCACCAGCTTCGTGCCGATGGAGCGCTCGGGCGACGTGTTCAGCTGGGACCCGGTGTGAGCGATCTGATCCGCGCGCGCTACGGCACACTGCCCTTCGAACCGCCGGCGGAAATCCCCGCCGGCCTGGCGATGGTGCTGGACCGGCGGGTGACGCGGAAATACGCCGCGACGCCGCTGGATGATGCGCTGCTGGACACGGTGCTGGCGGCGGCGCAATCGGCGCCGTCCAAGTCGGATCTGCAGCAATATTCGATCATCGTGCTGCGCGACCGGGCGCGGATCGCGGCCATTGCCGGCTGGATCGGCACCATGCCCTGGATTGCCGATGCGCCGGTGCTGCTGATCTTCTGCGGCGACATGCGGCGGGGGCAGCGCATCTGCGAAATGCACGGCCGCGAACACGCCAATAACAACATGGACACCTTCCTGAACTGCACGGTGGATGCATCGGTCGCGATGGCGCACGCCATCCTGGCGGCCGAGGGTGCGGGGCTGGGGAGCTGCCCGATTTCCTACGTGCGGAACCATCTGGAGAAGATTGGCCCGCTGTTGGAGCTGCCGCGCGGCGTGTTCCCGGTGGCCGGCCTGACGCTTGGCTGGCCGGCGGCCCGCGAAGGCGTTTCGCCGCGGCTGCCGCAATCGGTGGTGGTGCATCGCGAGCGCTACGATGACAGTGGGCTGGAGGCGGCCTTGCCGGGTTACGATGCGCGGCGACCGGCCGGCAAGCCGCGCTACCCCGAAGTGTTCGGGCTGGCCCCCGAGACCTGGTCGGTTAATGCGTCGCGGCAACTGGGCGTGCCGGAGCGTGCGGGGTTCCGCGCCTGGCTGAAATGGCGCGGCTTCGCGCTTGACTGAGTTCGACAATCCCGGCGGCGCCGATATCGCGGGGCGAACGACGCGCCAGGTGCGCCCCCGCCACGCCGCCTCCCTGCTGGTCTGGCGCGAAGGCAAGGATGGCCCCGAACTGCTGATGGGCCGCCGCCACAAATCGCTGCGCTTCATGCCCGATGTGATGGTCTTCCCCGGCGGCCGGGTTGACCCGGGCGATGCGGCGGCGGCGGCCGCGAGCGAGCTGCGGCCCGAGGTATTGGCGGGGCTCAGCCGCGTCGGCGGCACGAGGCTGGCGCGCGCCTGCGCCTTGGCCGCGGCGCGCGAACTGCATGAGGAGACCGGCCTTTCGATGGGCGACCCGCCGGCGCTGGCCGCACTCG
>JACMRO010000405.1 GCA_014376425.1 Rubritepida sp. | reverse complement strand
GCGCCGCCCGACCCACCCTCGCCGATGATGGTGGCGATGAAGGGGACCGGGGCGTCCAGCCCCGCCTCGATGCTGCGCGCGATGGCCTCGGCCTGGCCACGGGCCTCAGCCTCGATGCCAGGGAAGGCGCCGGAAGTATCGACGAAACTCACGATGGGGAGGCCGAAGCGGCCTGCCAGTTCCATGATCCGGCGCGCCTTGCGATAGCCCTCGGGCTTGGCCATGCCGAAATTGTGCCGCACGCGGGTTTCGGTATCGCGGCCCTTTTCGGTGCCCAGCACCCCCACCGCGCGGCCGCGGAAACGCCCTATGCCGCCGATCACCGCCTGGTCATCGCCGAAGGCACGATCGCCCGCCAAAGGCACGAAGCCGTCGATCAGGCTGGCCACGTAATCCAGCGCCTTGGGCCGCTCGGGGTGGCGCGCCACCTGCGCCTTCTGCCAGGGGGAGAGCTTTGCATAGGTCGCGGCCAGCAGCTTCTGCGCCTTGTCCGTCAGCTTTCCGACCTCGTCGGCCACGTCGATGCCATCGGCTGCGGAACTGCGCCGCAACTCCTCGACGCGGCCTTCCAGCTCGGCGATGGGCTTCTCGAATTCCAGGAAGTGACTCATGGCCGGCCGGGCTACCAGAGAAGCCGGTGGCGCGCCATGGGCAGCGGCGGGTGGTCAAACCCGTGCGTCCGACCCCGCCGGGGCACAAGGCTCCGGCGGGCAGTCATGCAGCGTCGAGCGCTCAGGTCAGCTGGGCACCGCGGGCGGTCCAGAAAGCCTCCGCCGCCGGATGCCAGGGCACACCGGCCGATGCCGTCTTCTGCGCCTGCAGGTTGAAGTTCCGCGCCTCGGCATGCACCCGGGCCCAGTCCTCCCGGTTCTGCCAAAGCACCTCGAGCACCTGGCTGACCAGCGGGGCGGGCGCATCCTCACGCATCGCCAGGATGTTGGCGACGCTGAGCTGCTTGTTCGGCGCCGTCTGGCCCGGATAGGTGCCGGCCGGGATCACCTCGGCGAAGTAGACCGGGCCGTGGGCCGCGACGATACGATCCAGATATTGGTCATGGTCGATCAGCGACAGCGTGGTGCCCGGCGTTGCGGCCAGGTCGGTGATCGCGCTGGTCGGTACGCCGGAGACGAAGAAATACGCGTCGATCTTGCCGTCGCGGATGGCCGCCGTGCTCTCGGCCGGGGAGAGCCGCTCGCGGCCACGGAAGTCGCTGGCGAGGTTGAGGCCGGCGGCCTCGATCAGGCGGGTGGCGAACAATTCGGTCGCACTCTGCGGCGCGCCGGTGGAAATGCGCTTGCCGCGCAGGTCTTCCATCGTGCGGATGTTGCGGTCCGCCGTTGTCACCGCCTGCATGCGGTTGGTGTAGAGCACGGCGATCGCGCGGGTGGGGACGACGCGGCCGCGGAACTGGCCGGCGCCACGCACGCTGTCCACTGCGGCATCGACCTGGCCGAAGACCAGCTGCGCACGCCCCGCACCCAGCAGCTGGAAGTTGGCGGTGGAGCCGGCAGTGACCTCGGCGGTGGCGGACATGCCGGGGATGCCGCGCGTCAGGTAGTTCGCCAGGGCTCCGCCCAGCGGGTAGTACACGCCGCCGGTGGTGCCGGTGGCGATAGCCATCTGGTTCGTCTGGGCGAAGGCTGGTGCTGCCAGTGGCGCCAGAAGGGCGGCGCGGCGGGTGAGCTTGGACATTTTGATTTCTCCCGGTTCAGTGTCGGGAGAGATAGCGAGGTGGACGCCACGTAACAACCGGCATTCTCATCGCGCCCGCACCGTGAGCAGCAGCGCGAACCCCAGCGCCATCAGCGCCACCACCACCGCCATCCCCGCCGCCTGGCTGGCGAAGGCGGTGGTCGCCAGCGCCAGCAGCGCCGGGCCCAGGAAGCCGGTAACCCGCCCGGACAGCGAGAAAAGCCCGAACCAGGCGCCGACTTCACCAGGTGGCGCCAGCCGCGCCATCAGCGTGCGGCTGGCCGATTGCGCGGGGCCGAAGAACAGCCCCAGCGCCGCGCCCAGCACCCAGAACCCCGTCTTGCCCTGCACCAGCAGCAGCCCCAGCCCGATGCCGATGATGCAGCCCAGCGCGATCAGCACGGTGCGGCGCGATCCCAGCCGGTCCTCCACCATGCCGCCCGCCAGCGCGCCCAGGCCGGCGGTGATGTTGAGCAGGATGCCGAACAGCAGGATCTCCTCGAACCCCATGCCGAAGCGACCGGCGGCGTAGATCGCGCCGAACGCGAACAGGGTGTTCAACCCGTCAGTATAAAAGAGGCGCGCCAGCAGGAAGCGGCCCAGCACCGGCTGGCTGGGCAGGGCGCGGAGCAGGCCGGCGATCTCGGCCAGGCCGGCGCGCACCGCCTGGGCCACCGGCGGCCGCACCACCGGGTCGCGCACCGCGATCAGCACCGGCCAGCAGAACACCGCCAACCACAGCCCGACCAGCACCGCGGTGGCGCGCACCGGCTCCTTCGCGGCCACATCCAGCCCCAGGGGGTTCGCGCGCAGCAGCCACAGGCACAGTGCCAGGCATAGCAGGCCGCCGGCATAGCCCACCGCCCAGCCAATGCCCGAGACGCGGCCCATTGCCTCGGGCCAGGCCACGCCTGGCAGCATGGCGTTGTAGAACACAGTCCCCAGCTCGAACCCCACCGATGCCGCGCCGACCAGCAGCAGCGCGGGCAGCATGAAGCCTGGATCGGCCTGGATGAACCAGAGCGACGCGGTCAGCGCGGCGGTGACCAGGGTCAGCACCAGCAGCATCCCGCGGCGCCGCCCGCCGGCATCGGCCACCGCGCCCAGCACCGGTGAGAGCAGCCCGATGGTCAGGCCGACCGCCGCCTGCATCCAGCCCCACGCCGCCTGGCCCGTCACCGGGTCGGGCGCCACGGCGGCGACGAAGTAGGTGGCGATGACGAATGTGGAGATGACGGTGGGAAAGGCGGAGTTGGCGAAGTCGTAGCTCGCCCAGGCCCATTCGCGACGGGTCACCCGCCGCGACCCCTGGCGGGGCGTTGCTTGCTCACCGAGGGCCGGGGAAGCAGGCCTGCCCCGATCCGGGTCGGGGGCAGGTGGGGCCCCCTCCTCCTCCCGCCGGTGCATCCCCGGTAAGGGAAGGTGCTTGCCGTCCCTGGCCGGATGGTCATCAAGCCAGTGCCGCCAGGGCCCGCGCCGCCACCGTCACGGCAGCCAACTCCGGCACACGTGCCGCCTCCTCGACCAGCCGTGCCGCCGCGTCGGCGCCCGGCGCGCCCGGCCGGCCCGCCAGTGTGGCCGCGGCCAGACGGGTCTGCGCCGCCGCGATGTCGGCCAGCAGCGCCGCGCGCGCCCGATTGCCGAAGCTGCCGGCCACGCGGGCCGCGTTGGCGGCGGCCCGCAGCGCGGCCAGGTGGAAGCGGCGCGCCGCCTCGTCCCAGGCGGCCAG
>JACMRO010000404.1 GCA_014376425.1 Rubritepida sp. | reverse complement strand
TCAGCCCGATGATGCGCGCGTCTTGCCGTTGCATGGCTTGGGAATGCGCCCCGCGCCGGGCGGGGTCAACGACGGGATTGTTAAGCTGCGTTCATTCGACCGGCCCTTGGGACATGGAGCGGGATGGACGATACGGCGCCAGGGCGGGATTGGCCCGGCTTGCCGCTAGATGCAGCCCGTCGCCGTGATGCTGCCGGAGGGCTAGCTGGCGTCCAGGCTGTCCCGCAGAAATCTGACCAGCGGCTCCATCAACGCCGACTGCCGCGCCTCATCGCCGAAGACGCACATCTGCGCCGTGCCCAGCTCCGGCAGGTCAGCCACGATCTCCACCCCGGGCAACAGGCCCTGGCGTCCCAGCACGGTCAGCCCCAGCCCTGCCTGCGCCGCCGCGGCCACACCCAGCAGGCTTGCCGAGGTGAAGACGATCTCATGCGCGAGGTTGGCACGGCCCAGCGCCGCCAGCGAGCGTTCGCGAAACATGCAGCCCTGCGGCAGCATCAGCAAAGGCAACGGCCGGTCGGGCGCTGCAACGAAGCCGGGCGCCGCGACCCACACGATGTCCTCGGTGAAGACCAGCCGCCCCGCAGTCTCGCCATCGCGTCGCTTGCCCAGCACCAGGTCGTGCTGGCCACGCTCCTGTTCCGCCCGCAATTCGTGGCTGCGGCCCACCTCCACTGCCAGCCGCAGTTCAGGGTAGGCGCGGGCGAAGCTGGCCAGCATCGGCGCCAGGTTGCGGGGAATGAAATGATCGGCGACGCCCAGCCGCAGCCGGCCCGTGGCCGCGGGCGCGATCATCCGCCGCACCGCCTCGTCGTTCAGCGCCAGCATACGCCTGGCGTAAGCCAGCAGGGTCTCGCCCTCACGCGTCAAAGCCACCGCCCGGCTGGTGCGGAGAAAGACCGGACGGCCGAGCACCTCCTCCAGCCGCTTGACCTTCAGCGACACCGCCGACTGCGTCAGCCCCAGCGCCACCCCGGCGGCGGTGAAGCCACCCCGCTCCGCCACCGCGACGAAACCGCGCAGCAGGTCCAGATCGAGGTCGGGGATGCGCATGCCCACCATGTCGGGCAAGCTGTGGCCGGAGACAAGCCATGACGGAACCGCGCGACGCCTACCGCCACTTCCACCCCATAACGACCCGTTGGGCCGACAATGACGCCTTCGGCCACATCAACAACGTGCAGTACTACGCCTTCTTCGACACCGCGGTGACTGCATGGCTGATCGCGCGTGGTTTCCTGCACCCGACGGAGGGCGACATCGTGTGTTTCGTGGTGGAGACCGGCTGCCGCTACTTCCGGCCATTGGCCTTCCCTGAACCCGTCACCGTGGGGATGCGGTTGGAAAAACTGGGGACCAGCTCAATCCGCTACGGCCTGGGTGTGTTCGGGGCCGAGGGGCCGGCCGCTGCTACCGGGCATTTCGTCCATGTCGCCGTCAATCGGGCATCTGGGCGACCTGTGGCTATCCCCGCGCCGTTGCGCCTCGCCCTGACGCAGCTGTGAGCGAGGGGGCGCTCCTGAACCTCGACTGCGGGTTCAGTCCTCACGGGCGGCGCGGCCGTTCACAACGGGCCTCGTCGGGCCATTGCCACGGGGCGTGATGGGGATCGACCGAAC
>JACMRO010000403.1 GCA_014376425.1 Rubritepida sp. | reverse complement strand
TCAGGCGGCGATTGCCGTCCTGCCGCCAGGTGGCGAGCGGGGTGCCGGTGGTGGGGCTGTCGGCGCGGCGCAACCGGTCGGTCGGCAGCAGGGGCAGGTGAAGGGCCAGGAAGCGTCGCGACGCAGGCGCGCGAAGGGTTGCCACCGCAGGCGCGCGTGGGGTTGCCGCCGCAGGCGCGCGCGCGTTCCGCCCGTCTGGCGCGCCGGATTCGCTCCCCGACGGGGTGCTGCTACCCGGCTTCGTGGGGGTGCGGGGCTCAGGCCCCAGGGGCAGGTGCGGATCACACCCGGCAGGAAGGCGGGAATGCCGCGCGCGCCCACCCCATATCTCTGCGCTCATCGCCGGGCCCGCCGCGGCGTGGCAATCGCGCCCTCCAGCGGCTTCAACCGACCGGATGCCGCCTGCCAGGCCACCGCCATCGCCTCACGCGGCCGCCCGCCGCGCATCCGCAGCAATTCCAGCCACCAATGTGGCTCGTCTCCCTCGGCCGGGGACACCCGCCAACGGGTATGTGCCGCCGTCTGCCCCTGGTTACCCCCCTGGTTAACCCCCTGGTCACCTCGCTGAACACCCCCCGGGCCCACCGACGGATCGGCCTGCAGGATCATCCCCAATGCGCCGCCCGCCTCGGCCGCCAGCTGCAGACGGCGGGTCGCCGTCAGGTCCAGCGGCGCGCGCTCGGCCCAGCCTTCTCCTTGCGCCGGAACCAGCAGCGCGCCGCCCACCGCCGGGCAACGCAGCGCCTCCTCCATCGCCCAGAGCGCATCCTTCCAGCGTTCGGCGCGCAGCAGCACCAGCCGCGCTGGCGTCAGCCCCCAGGCGGCAAGGCCGGGCGGCCAGGCCTGCCATTCCGCCCGGGCGCTGCCGATCCACAGCACCGTCCCGGCCGTTCGCCCCAGCACCATGGCGGCGAAGGCCGCACCGCATCCCGGCTCCGTCGCCAGCACCTCATGCAGCGCGGCGCGGGCCATGCCCGGCATGCCGGCGCAGACCTCGATGCTGTCCTCGGGCCTGGTTGCGCCGCCGCCTTCCATCCGCGCCACGCGGGCGCGCAATGCCGACAATACAGCGGCCTGGTCGATGGCGTGATCGTCGGCAGGGGAGGTGGGGGGGATCGTCATGGCCCCCCATCATGACTCGCTTACGAGAACAAATAAAGAACGAAACGGATTACAAAGACTCTCGGACCACCCCGCCCGGCGGCGGCGGCGCGGCGCGCTCGCCCTCCACCAGCCAGTCGCGCAGCGCGCGGCGGACCTGGAATTCGAATTCGGTGTTGAGGTCGAAAGTCATCCGTCGCAGCAGCCCGATCGCCGTGCGCTCGCGCATGGCATTGGTGCTCTCGGTGCCGGCGGTGCGGCTGACCGAGGCCTCGGCGAAGCCCATGCGGCGGTCGTTCTCGCCCAGGATTTCCAGGCGGCAGGCCAGGGTGCCGGCCAGCCGCTCGCCCGGGTCGGCGGCGAACAGGCCGGACTGGCGGGGCAGCCGCTCCTGCAGAATGGCGGCGCGAGTAACGATGAAGCGCGCCACCCCCGTGGTGCCGAAGGCGGTGACGCGGTCGCGGCCCATGACGCGCACCGCCTCGGCCGGGGTGGGCCGCAGCAACCGGCCCGCATCGCCCGAGCCCGCATTGGGCGTGCGCTCGTCGATCTCGATGCGCGCCACGTTCAGGCGCAGTTGCGGCAGGTAGGAATAGGTGATCTCCGGCCCCTCGGGTGGCGGCGGCGGCGTGCTGCCGCAGCCGGCCAGGGGGAGGGAAAGGGCCGTGAGCCCCATCAGCAACCAGCGTCGATCCTGCATAACGCTCCACATAGCATGGTCCGTCTCAGCCATCCACGCTCAGCTCGGTCTGGCGCACCACGTCGCGCCAGCGCGCCATGTCAGCGGTAATGGAGCGCGTCAGTGTGGCGGCATTGGGCGCCTCGGCGGTGAAGCCCGTGGCGGCCAGGCGATGCGCAATCAAGGGGTCGCGCCGGCCGCGCGCAGAGAGATGCGACGGGCGCGCGCAGGGAGATGCCCAAGGCGGCGCGCAGGGAAGTGCGCAGGGGGTGCGCAGGGATATGCGACGGGCAGCGCGCGAGGCAGCGCGCAGGGAGGTGAGCAAGGTGTGCAAGGCGACGGGCAGGGCGCCGCCCATCTGCGCGGCCGATGGCCTCCCGCGCCGCCCACCAGCACAGCCGAAGGCCTCCCGCGCCACCCCACCAAGCTGTGCCAGCTGCCGCTAATGAAGTCGCAGCCCGGCCTCGGCGCCGGCTTGCACGCGGTCAGCCGCGGCGCCTCAGCGCCCTGTCTGGGCCCGCATTGCCACCAGCAGGGCGGAGACCTGCCCCGAGCCGCGCTGCACCACAGAGGCATATTCGCTGCGCTGGGTCAGCCGCAGCGATGTACCCTCGGCGATCAGGTCGACGATGCGCGGATGGCCACCCACGTCACCGACCCGCCAATCCAGATTAAAGGCTGTCTGGCCCGGCCGCTGCACCACGGTGCTGACCAGCGCGTCATCCTCGGTGCGGGACTGGGTGCGGCCGAGCGAGAAGCGCACGCCCTGATATTCGCCGAAGCGGCCGGCCAGGTTGCGGATCAGGCTCGCCTCGAACAGCCGCAGGTATTCCTGCTGCTCGGTCGGTGCGGCGACGCGCCAGAAACGGCCAAGTACGAAGCGGCCGACGCCCTCGATGTCGACAGTGCGGCGCAGGACGGCGGCAACCCGCTCCTGCCGGGCGGCGGCGCTCAGGCCGGGCTGGTTTATGGCCGCCACCAGCTCGTCGCCGGCGGCTCGGATGAAGGCGATGGCACGGCCGGTATCCATTTGTGCGGCGGCCCCGCGAGGCAGGGCGGGAAGTGCGAGGGCCAGGGCCAGGAGGCCCAGGCCGCGGCGGGTCAGCAAGGGGGCGAACATCTCAGATATCCTCAGGGCAGCGAGCGGGTGCCGGTGGCATCACGGTTGGCGATGGCGTTGGCGCGGGCCTGCCGGTAGCCGCTGCGCAGCGTCGCATAGGGGTCGAGCGAGGTGCGGTTCACCTCATCGATGGTGTTGAAGTAGTAGTCTCGGGTGTCGAGGATGGTGGCGCCGGCGCGCACCCCGCCCAGGACGCTCACCGCCAGCCCCTGTCCCACCCAGGTCAACGGCTGGGCGGCGATGTCGAAGCCGTAGCCGGCCAGATCGCGGGAGTTGGACGGGCCCAGCAGGGGGAAGAACAGGAATGGCCCCTCACCGACACCGAACGTTGCCAGGGTCTGGCCGAAATCCTCGTAGTGAACGGGCACGCCAAAGCGGCTTTCCGCCACATCGAACAGCCCGCCCACGCCCAGCGTGCTGTTGATGACGAAGCGTCCCAGCGTGTCACCGCCGCGGACCGGCTGGCCCTGCAGCATGTCGTTCACCAGAACGACGGGGGTGCGCAGATTGTTCAGCACGTTGCGAACTGAGTTGCGCACCGGAAGGGGTAATACCTGGTAGGCGACCGTGGCGGGCCGCAGCACCGCACGGTCCACTACTTGGTGAACGGCGAACATTTGCCGGTTAAACGGCTCCAGCGGGTCGTTGTTGGCGCGGAATTCGGCCAATGCCTCGCGGTCCGTCGCGGCCGGCGGGGTGGCGCAGCCGGTCAGCAGGGCGGTGCCGGCAAGGGCCATGAGGGCCAGCGTGACCCAGGGCGCTGGAAACGCTCGGGCCTGTGGGGCTGCTTTGGAACGCATCATGAGCTCGGTCAGACCCTTTGGGTGGCTGCGGGATTATGCCTACAGCAACGGGAAGCCGACGGGAACAGTTGCCCTGCGACAGGAGGAAACGACTTGCGCCGCCGCCCCTGCTGCGCCATCTGCGGCCGATGGACCATATCAGCCCTACCTCCAGCACCCTCGAACGCTGGCTTGCCGGCCCGCGCATTCCCGCTCTGCCCGCGCCGCGGGACATGGCACCGCCCAAGCTGAGCTTCGAGTTCTTCCCGCCGAAAAACGAGGCAATGGAGAAATCGCTGTGGGAGTGCATCCGCCGGCTGGAGTCGCTGGCGCCGCGTTTCGTCAGCGTGACCTACGGGGCCGGCGGCACGACGCGCAGCCGCCCCCACGCCACGGTGTCGAAGATCGTGGCCGAGACGTCGCTGACGCCGGCCGCGCACCTCACCACCGTGGGTGCGACGAAGGAGGAAGTGCATGAGGTTGCCCGGGAATACTGGGCGGCGGGCGTGCGCCACATCGTCGCCCTGCGTGGCGATCCGCCGGTTGGAGCCCACGAATACACCCCCCACCCCGGCGGCTACGCGCAGGCGGAGGACCTGGTGCGCGGCCTGCGTGACGTGGCCGATTTCGAGATCATTGTCGGCGCCTATCCGGAGACGCATCCGACCGCGGTCTCGGCCGACGCCGACATCGATTACCTGAAGCGCAAGATCGATGCCGGCGCGACCAGCGCGATCACCCAGTATTTTTTCGACACCGACATCTACCTGCGCTTCATCGATCGCTGCCTGGCGGCCGGCATCACCGCGCCGATCATCCCCGGCATTCTGCCGGTGACGAATTTCGCCCAGGTGTCGAAGTTCTCGGCGATGTGCGGCGCCTCGGTTCCGGGCTGGATGGGCGAATTGTTCGAGGGCATTGATGGCGACGCCACGACGCGGCAGATGGTGGCCGCGATGGTCGCGGCCGAACAGGTTCGGCTGCTGCAGGCCAATGGGGTGGACGAGTTCCACATCTACACGCTGAACCGGCCGGACCTCGCCTATGCGGTCGCGCATCTGCTGGGCGCGCGGGCCAAGCCGGCCGGGGTGGCCGGCGCCTAGGTCCGCCTAGGCCCGCCCGCCGCGCTCCGCCTGGGTGCGGAACTCGGCGAAGGTCAGGTTGCCCGATACCAGCCGGCTGCCGAAGGCGAAGCTGGGGGTGGCGCGGATCTGCCAGCGATTCTGTGCCGCCAGCCGTGCTTCCAGCACGCCGCGCTTCAGCCCTTCATCGGCCAGTGTGCGGTCGAATTCGGCACGGTTCATGCCAGCCAGCGCGGCCATCCGGGCCAGCTCGTCGATCTGCTGCCCCTGGGCGAAGGCCCAGCGATTCTGGTTCTGGAACAGCGTCGAGATGAAGGCTTCATAGCGCAGCGCGGGGAGCGCGCGGGCCACCATGGCGGCGCTCAGCGCCACCTCGTCGAGCGGGAAGTCGTTCCAGACGAAGCGGATGCGCCCGGTATCCACCAGTTCGGCCTTCACCTGCGGCCAGGTGCCGGTGTGGAAGGCGGCGCAGTGGCCGCAGGTCAGTGAAAAGAACTCCTGCACCACCAGCGGTGCCTCGGCCCGGCCGGCGAAGCGTTCCGCCAGGCGGGGGTCGGTGCGGGGGCTGCCCCCGGCATCGGCGGGGTTGGCCGGCGCGGCTGCTGGCGGCACAGGGGTGCCTGGCGCCGGGCCTGGCCCCGGGCCCTGTGCGGCGGCGGGTGCGACGGCGGGCCAAAGCTGCCAGGCGGCGGCGCCACCCAGGGCAGCGGCACCACCGGCGATGACAAGGGTGCGACGCGGAACTGGCATCAGGTTCGATCCTTCAGCAAATCAGGGAGAGCTCCGATAAACCCCCTGTGCCAGCTTGGCCAGCGCATCCCGCAGCGGGCCTTCAGGCAGGCTGGCCAGGCGGTCGTCCAGCGCCGGTGGCAGGGCGACGGGCGGTGCCGGGGCGCGCGGTGCCGGGCGAGTGCGGGCGGACTGGATGAAGCGCAGCCGCTGCACCACCGCACGCCCAAGCCCGGCATTGATGCGCGCCATCACCTGCGGCCCCAGCATGGTCAGTTCCATCGCCACCGGGCCGGCGCAGGCGATGGTGAGCGTACCGCGATCCAGGGCGCGGGGCGTCGTGCGGCCGGCCAGGCCGGGGCCGACCAGCGCTTCCCACTCGGCCATCAACTGCGCCGCGCCGGGGTGCAGGCGGCGCAGCACCGGGCGCGTCAGCGGCGGCATCAGCGCGCCGAGGGCGCGGGGGCCGTAGCCGGTCCGGGTTGGTGCCGTGTATCCAGCCTTGGTGTCCGCCACGCATCCCTCCGCCGCCCTGCTGCTTGAATGGTACGCCCGCCAGAAACGCAGCCTGCCCTGGCGGGGTGAGTCTGATCCATACCGCATCTGGCTGTCCGAGGTCATGCTGCAGCAGACGACGGTTGCGGCGGTCGGGCCGCGCTACCGGCGTTTCCTGGCCCGCTTTCCCAATGCCGACGCGCTGGCGGCGGCGGAATGGGACGCGGTGGCGGCGGAGTGGGCCGGCCTTGGCTACTACGCCCGCGCGCGCAACCTGCATGCGGCGGCACGCGCGGTGGTGGCGGCTGGCGGCTTTCCGCGCGATGCGGCCGGTTTGCGATCACTGCCGGGCATCGGCGCCTATACCGCGGCGGCGGTGGCGGCCATCGCCTATGGCGAGGCGCTGGTGCCGGCCGATGGCAATGTCGAGCGGGTAATGGCGCGCATCTTCGCTGTGGAGACGCCGCTGCCGGCGGCGAAACCGCGGCTGGCCGTGCTGGCGCAAGGTTTCATGGACGAGGCGGACGCCCGCGCCGCGCCCGGCGATTTCGCCCAGGCGCTGTTCGACCTGGGCGCCACGATCTGCACGCCGCGCCGCCCGGCCTGCGCGCTGTGCCCATGGCTCAGCGCCTGCGCCGGCCGCGCCGCCGGCATACAGGACAGCCTGCCGGTCAAGCCGGCGAAGCAGGCGCGCGGTGTGCTGCATGGCGTGCATTTCCTGCTGCGCGACGCGCAAGGCCGGGCTGGGGCACGCCGGCGGCCCCAGCCCGGGCTGTTCGGCGGCATGCTGGAACTGCCCGGCACCGCCTGGCGCGACACGCCCTGGACCGACGCCGAGGCGATGGCGCACGCCCCGGCGCCGGGGGTGAACTGGCGCGACGCAGGCGATGTCGGCCACACGCTGACGCATCGCGAACTGGTGCTGCGGGTGTTTGCCGGCACGGTGGCGGCCCTGCCAGGCGGGCTCGTCCCGGTGGACCCTGGCGATTTGCCGACGGTGTTCCGCAAAATGCTGGCGCTGGGCTGACAGGGGGCGGGGCGCTCCATCCCTGAGCGCTTCTGTCCGCGGCGGTGCGGCCTGTGGCATACCTGCGGCATGGCGTTCACCAAGCAACGCGCGGCGGGGCCGCGCCCCGTCGGCGACCAGCCCCGCAAGCGGGCGGACAAGCCCGCCGGCAACCCCCCCGGCGAGGCCCGGCTGCGCGAGGCGGCGGTTCGGCACCTCGCGCGCTACGCCAGCACGCAGGCGGGGCTGGAACGGGTGCTGGGCAACCGGCTGCGCCGCTGGGCCCG
>JACMRO010000402.1 GCA_014376425.1 Rubritepida sp. | reverse complement strand
TACATCTACGAGACCGGCGCCCACAACGGCAAGCGCGTGCAGGCCCTCGGCGGCGCGAAGAACCACATGGTCGTGATGCCCGATGCCGACATCGACCAGGCGGTGGACGGCCTGATCGGCGCGGCCTATGGCTCGGCCGGCGAGCGCTGCATGGCGATTTCGGTGGCGGTGCTGGTTGGCGATGTGGCCGACAAGATCATTCCCAAGCTGGCGGCCCGCGCCAAGGCCCTGAAGATCAAGAACGGCATGGAACTGGATGCCGAGATGGGCCCGATCGTCACCGCGCAGGCTCGCGACAAGATCGAGGACTACATCGCCATCGGCGTGGAAGAAGGCGCGACCCTCGTCGTGGACGGTCGTGGTCACAAGGTCGAGGGCTATGAGAACGGCTTCTTCACCGGCGGCACCCTGTTCGACCACGCGACGGCCGAGATGCGCATCTACAAGGAAGAAATCTTCGGCCCGGTGCTGGTCTGCGTGCGGGTCAAGGACTTTGCCGAGGCGGTCAAGCTCGTCAACGACCATGAATACGGCAACGGCGTGGCCTGCTACACCAGCGACGGCAATGTGGCCCGCGAGTTTGCCCGCCGCATCCAGGTCGGCATGGTCGGCATCAATGTGCCGATCCCCGTGCCGATGGCCTGGCATGGCTTCGGCGGCTGGAAGCGCAGCCTGTTCGGCGACATGCATGCCTACGGCGAAGAAGGCGTTCGTTTCTACACCAAGCAAAAGAGCGTGATGCAGCGCTGGTCGTCGAGCATCGCCAGGGGCGCCGAGTTCGTGTTGCCGAGGAGCAAGAACATCACTGCGCCGATCACCCTGGTGACCGGCGGCAGCCGGGGCATTGGCGCGGCCATTGCTCTGCTGTGCGCTCGCGCCGGGCATGATGTGGCGATCAACTACGCCAGCGATGCTGCGGCGGGTGACAGCGTGGCGGCGCAGGTTCGCGCGCTTGGCCGCCGCGCCATCACCGTGCAGGCCGATGTGGCCGACGAGGCGCAGGTGCTGGCGATGTTCTCCCGCATCGACACCGAGCTGGGCCCGCTGACCGCCCTCGTCAACAACGCCGGCATCGTCGCCCCGGGCATGCGACTGGACGAAATGAGCGTCGATCGCTGGCAGCGCGTCTTCAACGTCAACGTGATCGGCAGCTTGTTGTGCTGCCGAGCGGCGGTGCTGCGCATGAGCACGCGCCATGGCGGCACGGGCGGGGCCATCGTCAATCTGTCCTCCCGCGCGGCGGTGTTCGGATCGCCGGGCATCTATGTCGATTACGCCGCCAGCAAGGGCGCGATCGATTCGTTGACCGTCGGCCTGGCCCGCGAGCTGATCGCCGAGGGCATCCGCGTCAACGGTGTGCGCCCCGGCATCATCGACACCGACATCCACGCTTCCGGCGGCATGGGCGCGATGGCGCACGAGGCCGCGGCGGGGGTGCCGATCGGGCGGATGGGGACGGCCCTTGAAGTGGCGCAAGCGGTGGTGTGGCTGCTGTCGAACGCGTCGAGCTACACGGTGGGTTCGATGCTGGATGTGGGCGGCGGGCGCTGAGGCGGGGCCGAGAACAGTCCCTGCGGACTGTTCGACGCCCGTCGAAGGACCGGCCGCCTGCCAGCGGCCTGGCTGAGCCCCTTATTTCCGCTCCACCACCACCGCCGCCAGCCCCATCGCTGACCTGACCCGTTCCGCAGCCACCCGCGCATCTTCACGCGTCGCGTAGGGCCCGGCCTGCAGCCGGTTCATGCCGCCGTCCTTGAACACCGCCAGCAGCGGCGACAGCCATTCGACGGTCTGCGCCAACTGCTGGCGCTGCGTCTCCGCGCCGTCGAGCTTGGCGAACGCACCGAGCTGGATCCAGAAGCCCTTGGCGGCGGCGCGTGGCATCGGTGCTGGCGCAGCGGGAACAGGGGTGGGCGCCGATGCCATCGTCGCCGTGGTTTCCCGCTGCGGCGCGCCGACCGATTCAGCCGCCGCGTACACAGGCGGCTGATCGATGACGGGTTCGCTGCCGCGTCGCCATGCGCCGGATCGAATCTCTTCGTACGTGATCCGCTCCACTTCGATCGGCGCCACGCCGTGCAGCACGTCGAGCTTCAGTGCCGCCGTGTAGCTCAGGTCGATGATGCGGCCCGGGTGAAAGGGCCCCCGGTCATTGATGCGCAGAATCACCTCGCGGCCGTTCTTCGGGTTGCGCACCCGGGCATAGCTGGGGATGGGCATGGTCGGGTGCGCGCCGGTCATCGCATACATGTTGTAGACCTCGCCGCTGGACGTCGGCCGGCCGTGAAACTTCTTGCCATACCAAGACGCCAGTCCGCGCTCGACCAGGGGCAAGTCCGCCGTCATCGGCTCATAGCGCTGGTTCAGCGCTTCATAAGGCTTGTTCGGCCCACCCTTGCGGATGGGCTCCAGCCTGGGTTCGGCATTGGGCACCTTTTGCAGATCGGGGGGGATGACAGCCTCTGGGCCATCGCGGCTCGATGAGCCGGGTGCCGTGCCGGTCGGCCGGCTGGCGCAGCCGACCAGGGCGGCAAGCACGAGCGTCAACAGCAGCAGAGAAAAAATAGGCCTCAGCCCAGAGCAAGTCAGCATGGAGCCAGAGCGTAAACCATCGGGCGCCACGTCTTGCCGTCGTATGCTTTCGCCCTGTCCAACCCGACAGGATCCAGACATGAGCTCTTACATCTTCCCCCCCGCCGCCCAGCCCTGCGTCGCCGTGCGCGGCACCGACCAGCGCTATGCCGTCGCCCGCATCTTCTGCGTCGGCCGCAATTACGCCGCCCATGCCCGCGAGATGGGGGGTGATCCGAGCCGGGAGCCGCCGTTCTACTTCACCAAACCGGCCAACGCGCTCACACCCTGGGGCAGCACCCTGGCCTACCCGCCCGCCACGAAGGATTACCACTACGAGATGGAGCTGGTGATCGCCATCGGCGCACCGGTCTTCAAGGTGACGCCGGAGGTGGCGCGCGTCGCCGTGTGGGGCTATGCGGCGGGCCTGGACATGACACGGCGTGATCTGCAGGCCGAGGCCAAGAAGGCCGGGCGGCCCTGGGACACGGCCAAGGGGTTCGAAGCCTCGGCCATCATCACCGAGCTGGTGCGCGCCAGTGACGCCGGGCCGATGACGGCGGGGGCCATTACCCTGGCGTCAATGGCGTTGAAAAGCAGCGCGGTGATCTGGCCGACATGATCTGGAACGTGCACGAGATCGTCGCCAACCTGTCCCAGCTCTATCACCTGCACCCCGGCGATCTGATCTACACCGGCACGCCGGATGGCGTCGGCCCGGTGCTGCCCGGCGATGTGATCACCGGCCATATCGACGGCCTGCCACCGTTGAGCGTGACCATCACGGCGGCTGAGTGAACACCGCCGCCGCCACCGTCGCCCTGCGCGATTACGCCAGCCTGCCCGGCCCGCGCGGACTGCCGGTGGTGGGCAATGCATTGCAGATCGACGCGCCGCGCTTTCATCAGCAGCTGGAGCAATGGGCCGCGCAGTACGGGGCGTTTTACAAGCTTCAGCTCGGCCGTCGGCAGGTCATCGTGCTGGGCGATCACGAGGTCGTGGCGCAAGTGCTGCGCGACCGCCCTGCGGGTTTCAGGCGCACCACGCGGCTGGAAGAAATCTGGACCGAGATGGGCCTGCCCATCGGCGTGTTTGGCGCGAATGGCGAGGTCTGGGCACGGCAGCGGCGGATGGTGATGGCCGGCTTCGACCCGGCCACCGTGCGGCGCTACTTCCCGGCCATGCAGGATGTGACCCAGCGTCTTGTCGTGCGCTGGCAAAAGGCCGCCGCATCGAACACCGCCATCGACCTGCAAGCCGACCTGATGCGCTACACGGTGGACACCATCGCGGGCCTGGCCTTCGGCGACCCGGTGAACACTTTGGCGTCGGATGCCGATGTGATCCAGAACCATCTGGACCAGATTTTCCCTGCGCTGTTCAAGCGCATCCTGTCGCCCCTGCCCCTCTGGCGCTGGCACACCTCGGCAACGGACAAGGCGCTGGCTGCCAGCATCACCGAGGTCAACGCCGCCGTGGCCGGCTTCATCGCCAAGGCGCGCGGCCGCATGGCCGCCGACCCCGGCCTGCGCAGCCAGCCCGGCAATCTGCTGGAGGCGATGCTGGCCGCCGCCGACGAGCCGGGCAGCGGTATCGACGACGCGCAGGTGGCAGGCAATGTGCTGACCATGTTGCTGGCCGGTGAGGACACCACGGCCAACACCCTGGCCTGGATGATCGACCTGCTGTGGCGGCATCCGGCTGCGCTGGCCCGGGCGCGCGACGAGGTGCGCCGCGTGATTGGAAAAAACGGCGGCGATGGCGCGCCGACGCAGGCGCAGATGGCCGAGTTGGACTACGTCGAAGCCTGCATCCACGAGACGATGCGCCTGAAGCCTGTCGCGCCGATGTTGCCGCTGCAGGCGGTGCGCGAGACGGTCCTGGGCGATGTGCGCGTGGCGGCCGGCCAGGTCGTCTTGTGCCTGCTGCGCCGCAACAGCGTCAGCGATGCGCACATCCCGCGCGCCGCCGCGTTCGAGCCCGAGCGCTGGCTGGGCCAGGACACGCAGTCCGCCAAACGCATCGCCATGCCTTTCGGCGCGGGGCCGCGCATCTGCCCGGGCCGCTATCTGGCCCTGCTGGAAATGAAGCTGGCCATCAGCGCCCTGCTGACCCATTTCGACATCACCGCCGTGACCGCCCCGGGTGGCGTCGCGGCCGAAGAACGCCTGGCCTTCACCATGACGCCGCTGGGCCTCACCATGACTTTGAAAAATGCCGATGTTTGACCACAACGAAACCCTCGAAGAAGCCCGTGCCCGCAATATCCGCGACGCGCTGATGGAAGACATCGGCGTGGCCGACTGGACGGCCCGGCTGGTGCCCGCAGGCCGCCGCGTGAAGGCGCAGGTCCGGGTGCGTGAGCAGGCCGTGCTGTGCGGCCGCGACTGGTTTGATGGCGTGTTCGCCGCGCTCGACCCGACGGCGCGGATCGATTGGCATTGCGACGAAGGCGCGCTGATGGAGGCCGACAGCGTCGTCTGCGACATCGAAGCCGACGGCCGTCTCTTGCTCTCCGCCGAGCGCCCGGCGCTGAACTTTTTGCAACTGCTGTCGGCCACCGCCACCGCCACCCGGGCCCATGTGGATGCCATCCGGGGTGCCGCCGCCAACCCACGCGGCTGCGCCGTGCTCGACACCCGCAAGACCCTGCCCGGCCTGCGGCTGGCGCAGAAATAC
>JACMRO010000401.1 GCA_014376425.1 Rubritepida sp. | reverse complement strand
TCCCCCTCCTGGCGATCAACCACGATCACCCAGCGTTCCGGCTTTCAGGAATTCGAACTCACCGGCGAATTGCCCCTCTGGCTGCCTGGTGAGGCACGCGCCCTGCGTGGCAGCGTCGAGGCGCAGACGGTGCAGCTGGACGCCCGCATCGCGCAAATCCGCCTCGTGATTGCCGGCGAGGTCCGTGATCCCTACTGGCTGTGGCTGGCCGCGCAAGCAGAACGCGACGCCGCCCAGGCACGTACCGTCGCGGCCCGCGCCCTGGAGCGCGATTTGGCGCGCCAGGTCGGCGCCGGCCAGGTGCCGCGGGCTGACCTGCTTCTGGGCACCGCCGACCTGCGTGATGCCGAAGCCACCCTGCGCTCGGCCGCGGGCGCGGTGCGCGACGCGGCGATCAACTTCCGCATCCTCACGCGCGCCGACCCCACCCCAGGGCACCCCGAAAGGCCGGCGCCGGCGCCAGTCGGCGACGCCGCGCTTCGGGCCCTGCCCGCCGCGCTCGTGGCCCGGACTTCGCAGGATCTGGCGCGCGCCGAGGAACGCCTGGCGCAAGTGCGGGATCGGCAGAACCCCACGCTGTTCGGGGGCGTGCGCCGCGAACGCAGCGACAGCGCATCGCCCTACAGTGACCGTGTGCTGATCGGCGTCCGCATTCCCTTCTCCTACGCCCCGCAGGTCAACGAACGCATCGCGACGGCACGGGCGGACGCCCTGCTGGCCGAGGCGACCTTCGCCACCGCCGCGCGCACCCTAGCGGGCGCCGACCGCCGGGCGCGGGCGCAGGCCGAAGATGCCGGCGCCATCGCCCAGCTGTCCGAGCAGCGGTATCGGGCGCTGGCCGAGCAATCCGGTCTCTACGAAGCCGCCTACCGCGAAGGCAACTTAGCATTTCTGGAGGTGGTGCGGGTGCGCGCGCAGCTGGCCGGCGCCGATGCGCAACGCAGGCGGGCCCGTGTCGAGCAGGGCCGCGCCGCATCCCTCATCAATCAGACCCTGGGCCTGGAACCGCAATGACCCACTACCTTCGCGCCATCGTATTCGCGTTCCTTGTTACGCTGGCCATACCGCCTCTCGCCTTGGCGCATGAGGGGCATGGCGACGAGGCCGTCGTGGCCGTGGCTGGGCTGCCGCGGACCGAAACCCACAGCGACCTGTTCGAGGTCGTCGCCATCCTGCAGCCTGGTGGGGTCCTGACCATCTATGTCGACCGCTACGCCGACAATTCCCCGGTCGATGGCGGGGTCACGCTCACACTGGATGGCCAGGAGGTCGCGGCGGAACGGCAGGGCATCGGCCTGTTCGTGGCCCGGCATCCGCTGCTGTCGCGGCCTGGCGAGCGGAACATCGTGTTCACGGTCAGCGCGGGCGCGGAGATGGACCTGCTCACCGCCAGTCTCGACGTGCCGGCGGCCCCGGTGGTGCCTGGCGCTGCGGCCAGCACGCTGGCCTTTCTGCGAGGCTGGGCGATCCAGCTGGCGCTCGGCGCATTGCTGCTGGTCATAGGATTGCTGATCGGCCGCGGCTCGGTCCGCAGGCCGCTGCCCGCGATGGTCGAGGAGGAAGTGCCCGCGCCTGCCGTCGCGTTGCCGCCCTTGACGAAAGCCCCGGTCCGACGCGTGGCGGCACTCGGCCTGCTCGGCGCGATAGTGGCGGGCCATGCGCTGGCCGATGTCGGCCACGGTCCGGCGCCTGGTTCCACCTCCACCGCGGAAGCACCGCGACGGCTGGAGGATGGCGCCATCTTCGTGCCCAAGGGCTCGCAGCGCCTGCTGGCGATCCGCACCCAGGTCACCGCCAGCGGCGATGCCGCCGCGACGGTCCGGATGGTCGGCACGCTGGTGCCCGACCCGAACGCCTCTGGCCGCGTGCAATCCTCGCAGCCCGGACGCCTGGGGCCAGCCGAGGGTGGCTTCCCCACCCTGGGGCAGCGCGTCGAACGTGGGCAGGTCATGGCCTTCGTGACGCCCACCTACAGCGCTTCGGAGCGTGGCACCCTGGTGCAGAACGCGGCCGAGCTGGACGCGCAAATCACCATTCTGAACGCGCGGGTCAACCGGCTGGTGGCGCTGCGCGGCAGCGTGTCCGAACGCGAGATCAGCGAGGCCCAGGCCGAGCTGGCAGGCGCGCGGCAGCGACGCGCTGCGACCCAGCCCGCGCTGTCGGGGCGGGAGCCGTTGGTGGCACCGGTGTCGGGCATCGTCTCCGTCGTGCGCGGCGCGGTGGGGCAGTTGGTGGACAGCGCCGTCTCGGTCTTCGACATCGTCGATCCATCGCGCCTTTGGGTGGAAGCCCTGGCCTTCGACCGCGCGGCGGTGGAGCGCGTCAGCGGCGCCAGCGCCACGTTGAGCGATGGACGCGTGGTGGAGCTGACCTTCATCGGCCGTGGCCTGACGGTGCGGCAACAAGCGGTGCCGGTGAATTTTCGGGTGATCAATCCGCCGGCCGACTCCCCGATCGGTGCCTCGGTCATGGTGACGCTGCGCACCGCGCGCGTGCTTCAAGGGATCGTTCTGCCGGCCGACGCGGTGGTGCGCTCGGCGGAAGGCCCGCCCGTCGTGTTCGAGCACGCGACGGCGGAGCGCTTCGTGCCCCGGCAGGTGCGGGTGCAGCCGCTGGATGGCACGCGCGTGGTCGTGCTGGCCGGGCTGGAGCCCGGCAGTCGCGTCGTCGTGCAGGGCGCCGGCCTCATCGCGCAGGTGCGCTAGGCGATGTTCTTCAACGCCCTCGTCAGCTTTTCACTGCGCAATCGGCTATTCGTACTAACGGCGGCGCTCTTGATCATGGGTTACGGCGGCTGGACGCTGTCCCGCATGCCGGTGGATGTCTTTCCCGACCTCAACAAGCCCAACGTCACGCTGATGACGGAGGCCGAGGGCTTCGCGCCCGAGGAGGTTGAACAGCTCGTCTCCTTCCCCATCGAGACGGCGGTGAATGGCCTGCCGGGCGTCACCCGCGTGCGCTCAGTGTCCTCGGTCGGGCTGTCGATCGTGTTCGTCGAATTCGACTGGGGCGCCGACATCTGGCGGGCACGGCAGCAGGTCAGCGAACGCCTGAACCAGATCGCGGCGCAACTGCCGCCGCGCGTGCTGCCCAGCATGGCGCCGGTCTCGTCCATCATGGGGGAAATCATGCTGGTCGCGATCACCGCGCCCACTGACGGCTCGATCACACCGATGCAGCTGCGCGAGATCGCCGACTGGACCATGCGACCGCGGCTGCTGACGATCCCCGGCATCAGCCAGGTCATCCCGATCGGCGGCGAAGTTCGACAGTTCCGGGTGATGCCCGATCTCGATCTACTGCACGCGCTCGACCTTACCCATGACCAGCTGGTGGCCGCGCTGCGGCAGTTCGGCGTCAATGCCGGCGGCGGCTACGTCGACCAGGCAGGCCGTGAGTTTCTGATCCGCAACATCGGACGCACGACCTCACTGGAAGACCTGCGCAACGCGACCGTCGGCTTCCGCGAGGGCCAGCCCATCGCGCTGCGCCAGGTGGCGGTGGTGGATTTCGGCGCCCGTGCCAAACGGGGCGATGCGGGGGTCGATGGCATTCCGGCGGTCATCCTGGGCATCGGCAAGCAGCCAGGCGCCGACACCATCCGCCTGACCGCGGCGGTCGAGGCAGCCCTGGCCGAGCTGCAGCGGGGCATGCCGCGCGGCGTGGTGGCGAACCGCATCAAGTTCCGCCAGGCCGGCTTCATCGAGCAATCGGTGGCCAATCTGGAGACGGTGCTGAAGGAAGCGTTCATCGTCGTTGCCATCGTGCTTTTCGCGTTCCTGCTGAACATCCGCACCACGTTCATTTCACTGACCGCGATCCCGCTGTCGATCCTGCTCACCGCCATCCTCTTCGCGGCCTTCGGCCTGTCCATCAACACCATGACGCTGGGCGGCATCGCCATCGCCGTGGGCGAGCTGGTCGATGACGCGGTGGTGGATGTGGAGAACATCTTCCGCCGGCTGCGCGAGAACCGGGAGCTGGCCGATCCCGAGCCGGTGCTGTCTGTCATCAGCCATGCCAGCTCCGAGGTCCGCTCGGGCATCGTCTATGCCACCTTCATCATTGTGCTGGTGTTCCTGCCGCTGTTCGCCCTGTCCGGCATCGAGGGGCGGCTCTTCGCGCCGCCTGGCATCGCCTACATCGTGTCCATTCTTTGCTCACTTCTGGTGTCGATCACCGTCACGCCCGTGCTTTGCTACTACCTGCTGCCGCGGATGAAGCGCATGAGTCACGGCGACGCCTGGCTGGTGCGCAAGCTCAAGGCCGGCAATGACCGCGCATTGCGCTGGGCCTTCGCCCATCGCGCATTGGTGCTGGGGCTCGCAGCCGGTGGTGTGGTCATTGCCGGCGTGGCGACCGTCTGGTTGCCACGCGCCTTCCTGCCCGCCTTCAACGAGGGCACGATCGTCATCGGCCTGACCTATCAGCCGGGCATCTCGCTGGCACAGTCCGACGCACTCGGCCGGGTGGCCGAACGCCTGGTCATGGAGGTGCCCGAGGTTAACGGCGTGGGTCGCCGCACCGGCCGGGCGGAGCTGGATGAACACGCCGAGGGCGTTCACACCTCCGAGCTCGACCTCGACCTGAAACCGGATGGCCGCCCGCGCGCCGAGGTACTGGCCGACATTCGCACCCGTCTCTCCGCCCTGCCTGCCGCGATCAACCTGGGGCAGCCGATCAGCCACCGGCTGGACCACATGCTGTCCGGCGTTCGCGCGCAAATCGCGCTCAAGGTCTTTGGCGACGACCTCGACACGCTGCGCACGTTGTCGGAGACCTTGCGCATGCGGCTGGCGGCCAATGTGCCTGGGCTGGCCGACCTGCAGCTGGAACGCCAGGTGCGCATTCCGCAGCTGCGGATCTCGGTCGATCATGAACGGGCGGCGCTGTACGGCGTGTCGGCGGCGTCGCTGACGGGAACTCTGCAATCGCTGACCGGCGGCATGGTGATCAGCCAGATCATGGACGGCCCGCGCCGCTTCGATGTGGTGATGCGCCTGGCCGACGCGGACCGCACGACGACGCGGCTGGCCGAGGCGTTGGTCGAGACGCCCGGCGGCCGGGTGCCGCTGCGGATGCTCGCGAATGTCGAGGAATCGGATGGCCCGAACCAAATCCTGCGCGAGGGCGCACGACGCCGCATGGTGGTGCTGGCCAATACCGAACCCGGCGCCAACATGTCGGCGGTCGTTGCCGGCATTCGCGCTGAACTGGCGCGGGTGCCGCTGCCGGCTGGCTACACCACCAGCCTGGAGGGCACCTTCCAGGCGCAGGAGGAGGCGATGCGGACCATCGCGGTGTTGTCGGTCATATCGTTGTCGCTGATCTTCGTGGTGCTGTTCTCCCGCTATCGCTCCGTGGTGCTGGCGCTGGTGATCATGGGCAATGTGCCATTGGCGTTGATCGGCGCGGTGGCGGCGCTGTGGATCGCCGGGCAGCCGCTTTCGGTCGCGACGATGGTGGGGTTCGTGACGCTGACCGGCATCACCACGCGCAACGGCATCCTCAAGGTCAGCCACTATCTCAACCTGGCGCTGCATGAGGGCGAGCGGTGGGGCCTCGCACTGGTCCTGCGCGGCAGCGCGGAGCGGTTGACGCCGGTGCTGATGACGGCGCTGGCGGCCGGCCTCGCCTTGGTCCCGCTGGCCATCGGTGCCGATGCGCCGGGCAAGGAAATCCTGCACCCCGTTGCCATCACCATCCTGGGCGGGTTGGTCAGTGCCACGCTGCTGGACACCTTCGTCACGCCCATCCTGTTCCACCGCTTCGGCCGGCCGGCGCTGGAGCGACTGCGCGCCGAACAGGCCGAACGCGCCGCGGGTCTGTCCGCCGGCACGCGACCTGCCATCGAAACCTTCTGATTGACGGAGTATCGACATGACACCTCGCCGCATTCTCATCACCGCATTCCTGGCCATCGCATCCCGCCCGGCATTCGCTCATGGCGAGGCCAGCCGAGGAGATAATGGCGGCGTCATCGGCGACCTGGGCGACCGGCACATCGAGGTGCTCGCCCGTGATGGCGAAATCCGCATCTGGCTGCTCGATGCGCAGAACAAGGCGGTGCCGGCCATCGGCGCTTCGGGCAGCCTGATCGTGCTGGCGCAGGGTCAGCAACGGACCATCCGCCTGGAGGCTGGCGATGCCGGCGCCTATCTGGTGGGCCACGGCGATTTCCGCGCGGCGCCGGGCATGCGCGTCGTGGTCAGCCTGACCCTGCCGGGACAATCGCCACGCCAAGCCCGCTTCACCCCGGCTGATTGAGCGATGACCCAGGACTCCGAGCGCCGCCTGCTGGACCCCGAGGCGCATCTGCTCGTCGTTGAGGATGATGGCGAGATGCGCCTGCTGGTGGCCCGCCTGCTGCGGGAGGCGGGATTTCGCGTCTCCGTCGCGCGCGATGGGCGGGAGATGTGGGAGGCATTCGACAATGCCGCGGCGGCGCCGGACCTCGTGCTGCTGGACGTGATGCTGCCCGGCGCCTCGGGTCTCGACCTGCTGCGCCGGCTGCGCGAGCGCGGCAATGTGCCGGTCGTCATGCTGACGGCACGCGGTGGCGAGGTGGACCGGGTGCTGGGGCTGGAGCTTGGCGCCGATGACTACGTGGCCAAGCCTTTCGCGCCGCGCGAGTTGGTGGCGCGGGTGCGGGCATTGCTGCGCCGCGTCGGGCCGAAAGCGACCAGCGATACGGAGAAACGGCCGCGCGGCTTGGCATTTGCCGGCTGGACGCTAGATATGGCATGCCGCGAATTACTGTCGCCCGAAGGTGCCGCGGTCGATCTATCCGGCGCCGAATACGACCTGCTGCTGGCTTTCCTGGAACACCCGCAGCGGGTCCTGTCCCGCGAGCAGTTGCTGGAGGTGGCCAAGCGTCGGGTCGGCGTCGAAGCCTTCGACCGGGTGGTGGACGTGCAGATTAGCCGCCTGCGCCGCAAGATCGAGCCGGACAGTAATTCGGCCGCGCTGATCAAGACGGTGCGTGGCGCCGGTTACATCTTTTTGCCGGAGGTCACCCGCAGATGAGGCGATTCTGGCCGCAGAGCCTCGCCAGCCGCATCACGCTGCTGCTGATCGGCGGACTGACGCTGCTGCATGTCGGCAGCGTGGCGGTGCATGAGCGGGCGTTGCACGGCGCGCAGGACGGCGCCCGGTTAGCGCTGCTGGCGAACCGCATTCTGGCCGCACGCGCCGCGGTGGATGTGCTGCCCGAGGCCGCACGCGATGCCGCCGCGCACAACATGTCCAGCACCGGCATGGAGTTCCATTGGGACCGCGTGCCACCCTCTTCGGCCCGGGCCGTGATACCGGAAGCGCTCTCCGAACTGGCTGCGTTGCTGGGCACGGACGCGATGCTGGCCTGGGATACGGATGCGGCGCCCGGGCACCGTGCGATCGGCGCCATACCCGTCGCCAGCGGCGGCTGGATCGTCTTCTCCTCAGGTTGGCTGGGTACCGCGGTACATGGCATCGATGTCGGCAGTCTGACCTCGATGGTAGCCATGGCCTTGGGGATCGCACTGGCCTCCATCGTTGTGATTCGCTGGATCACACAGCCGCTCGGTCGCCTGGCCAGCGCCGCCGACGAGATCGGGCGTGACCTTCGCGCGCGCCCCCTTCCGATCACCGGCCCGTTGGAAGTGCGCCGCGCGGCCGCGGCCTTCAACGCGATGCAGGATCGGATCGCCCGCCTGGTCGAGGACCGAACAGAGGCGCTGGCGGCGATGAGCCATGACCTGCGCACCCCGCTTGCCCGCCTGCGGCTGCGCGCCAGCTTTCTGCCCGAGGATGAAGCACGGGAGAAAATGGATGCGGACATGACCGAGATGGAGACCCTGATCCGCCGTACGCTCGACTATCTGCGCGAAGGGCGCGATGCGGAGCCTGTCCATCCCGCGGACCTGGCGGCGATCCTTCAGACCCTTGCGTCGGACGCGACCGATGCCGGCCACGACGTGGTCTATGAAGGCCCTTCCAAAGCTATCCTGCCGTTGCGCCGCCTGGCGGCGAAGCGTGCGTTCTCGAACCTGGTCGAGAACGCGGTGCTGCATGGCAAGGGCGCCGTCAGGCTGACCATACGCCACGAGGACAGGCGCCTTGTGGCCGAGACCACCGACCACGGGGTCGGCACCGCTGCGGCCGACCGGGGGCGGGCCTTGGCGCCCTTCATGCAGCTTGACCCATCACGTGGGCCGGCCGGCACCGGGCTGGGCCTCGCCATCGCGCAGCGTTTTGCCGAGGCGAGCCAGGGCTCGCT
>JACMRO010000033.1 GCA_014376425.1 Rubritepida sp. | reverse complement strand
TGCCGTAATTGCCGGCGCCGAAGCTGCCGCCGATCAGCACGGTGATCTTCGGCACGGCCGCGGTGGCGACGGCCGTTACCAGCTTGGCGCCATCCTTGGCGATGCCGCCAGCCTCATACCGACGGCCGACCATGAATCCGGAAATATTCTGCAGGAACAGCAGGGGGATGCGTCGCTGGCAGCACAGCTCAATGAAGTGGGCACCCTTCTGCGCGCTTTCGCTGAACAGGATGCCGTTATTGGCCAGGATGCCGACGGGCTGGCCATGGATGCGGGCGAACCCGGTCACCAGGGTGGTGCCGTAGCGCGGCTTGAACTCGTCCAGCTCCGAGCCGTCGACGATCCGCGCGATGATCTCGTGCACATCCACGGGCTGGCGCAGTTCGGTGGGGATGATGCCGGCAAGCTCGGCCGGGTCGTAGAGCGGCGGCGGGCCGCTGGTCGCGGCGGGCCCGGGCAGGTTCAGGTTGCGCACGATGCCGCGCAGCAGGCCCAACGCGTGCATGTCGTCAGCCGCCATGTGGTCGGCCACGCCGGACAGGCGGGTGTGGACGTCGGCGCCGCCCAGATCCTCGGCCGTCACGACCTCGCCGGTGGCGGCGCGCACCAGTGGCGGCCCGCCCAGGAAGATGGTGCCCTGGTTGGCCACGATGATGCTCTCGTCGCACATTGCGGGCACGTATGCACCGCCCGCCGTGCAACTGCCCATCACGGCGGCCAGCTGCGCGATGCCGGCGGCGCTCATATTGGCCTGGTTGAAGAAGATGCGGCCAAAATGCTCGCGGTCGGGGAAGATCTCGTCCTGGTTCGGTAGGTTGGCGCCGCCCGAATCGACGAGATAGAGGCAGGGCAGGCGGTTCTGCTGGGCGATCTCCTGCGCCCGCAGGTGCTTCTTCACCGTCAGCGGGTAGTAGCTGCCGCCCTTCACCGTGGCGTCGTTGGCGACGATGACGCACAGCCGGCCGGACACGCGGCCGATGCCGGTGATCAGGCCCGCACCGGGCACCTCGCCGCCATACATGCCATGCGCGGCCAGGGGCGAAAGTTCGAGGAAAGGGGCGCCGGGGTCGAGCAGCCGTTCAACCCGTTGCCGCGGCAGCAGCTTGCCGCGTGCGACGTGCCGTTCGCGGGCGCGCGTGGTGCCGCCCAAAGCAGCGGTGGCCGCGCGCTCACGCAACACCGCCAGCAGGCCGTCATTATGCGCGGCGCGCTGCCGGAACTCGGCGCCGCGCGTGTTGACGCTGGATGGCAGGATCATGCGCTTTCCCGGTACAGCTCGCGCCCGATCAGCATGCGGCGAATTTCCGATGTGCCGGCGCCGATCTCGTACAGCTTGGCGTCGCGCAGCAGCCGCCCGGTCGGGTAGTCGTTGATGTAGCCGTTGCCGCCCAGAATCTGGATCGAATCCAGTGCAAGCCTGGTCGCCGTCTCGGCCGCGAACAGGATGGCGCCGGCGGCGTCCTTGCGCGAAGCGCGCCCGGCGTCGCAGGCGCGGGCCACCGTGTAGACGTAGGCGCGGGCCGCGTTCATCTGCGTGTACATGTCGGCCAGCTTGCCCTGGATCAGCTGGAATTCGCCGATGGCCTGACCGAACTGTTTTCGCTGGTGGACGTATGGCAGCACCACATCCATCGCCGCCTGCATGATGCCGAGCGGCCCGGCGGCCAGCACGGCACGTTCGTAGTCCAGGCCGCTCATCAGCACCCGCACGCCGCCGTTGAGCTGGCCCAGCACGTTCTCCTCCGGCACCTCGCAATCCTCGAAGACCAACTCCGATGTCGGGCTGCCGCGCATGCCCAGCTTGTCGAGCTTCTGGGCGGGGGTGAAACCCTTGAAGCCGTTCTCGACGATGAAGGCGGTGATGCCCTTGGGGCCGGCCGCCGGGTCGGTCTTGGCGTAGACCACCAGCGTCTCGGCATAATGCGCGTTGGTGATCCACATCTTGGTGCCGTTCAGCACCCAGCGGTCGCCGCGTTTCTCGGCCCGCAGCTTCATGGCGACGACGTCGCTGCCGGCGCCGGGCTCGCTCATCGCCAGCGCGCCCAGGTGTTCGCCGGAGATCAGTTTCGGCAGATAGCGCCGCTTCTGCTCCTCGCTGCCGTTGCGGCTGATCTGGTTGATGCAGAGGTTGGAATGCGCGCCATAACTCAGGCCAACCGAGGCCGAGGCGCGGCTCACTTCCTCAATGGCGATGCAATGCGCCAGGTAGCCCAGCCCGGCACCGCCATGCGCCTCGTCCACGGTGATGCCATGCAGCCCCAGCGCACCCATTTCGGGCCACAGGTAGCGCGGAAACTCATCAGTGCGGTCGATCTCGGCGGCGATCGGCGCCACGCGGTCCTGGCTGAAGCCGCGCACAGTGTCGCGCAGCATGTCCAGCTCCTCGCCCAGGGCGAAGTCCAGTGTGGTCATGGCATTGGTGAGGCTCATGCGGTGGTCTCCTGGCGGCGCAGCACGCCGCGCATGATCTTGCCGGTGGCCGTCATCGGCAAGGCGTCGAGGAAGCGCACCTCGCGCGGGTAGGCATGCGCGGCGACGCGGGTCTTCACATAGGCCTGCAAGGCAGCCGCGTCGGCGGTCGCGCCGGGCTCGAGTACCACGCAGGCGACGACACGCTCGGTGCGCAGCGCATCGGGCACCCCGATCACCGCGGCCGCCGCCACCCCTGGGTAGCGGCAGAGCGCCTCCTCGATCTCTCCCGGGCCGATGCGGTAGCCGGAACTGGTGATGACGTCGTCATCGCGGCCGATGAAGCGGAACCAGCCATCCTCCATGGCGCCCCGGTCGCCGGTCAGCAGCCACTCGCCTTCGAATTTGCGGGCGGTGGCTTCCGGGTTGTTCCAGTAGCCCAGGAACAGCGTCGGGCTGTCGTGCCGCACCGCGATTTCGCCGTCCGAAGCATCGCCCAGGACGGTTACGGTAT
>JACMRO010000400.1 GCA_014376425.1 Rubritepida sp. | reverse complement strand
GGATGTGCCCCCCCCCCCCCCCCCGGGCATGGAGGCCCGCGGCCGGGGCGAGAGGGGCGCCGCCCGCCGCTCGCGCCGCCGAACCGCCGCCGCCGCCCCCGCCGCCCCCCTCACCGCCGCAACAGATCATCACGCCGCCCATCCCGATGCGGCCGGGCATGTCGCGCCCTGGCATGCCCGGCATGCGTCCTGCCTTCAGCATCACGCCCCGCCTGCCGATGGGCGCCCTACGCAGCGGCGCCATGGCCGACGGCCAGGCCGCGCTGGCCCAGAAGGGACCGTTGCCCAAGGTGGATTTCCGCGCCGGTGACATGGTGGTCTATCCCACCCACGGCGTCGGCACCGTCCAGGGCCTGGAGGACGTGAACGTCGCCGGCATCGCGCTACAGGTGATCACCGTCACCTTCGAGGAAAACCGCATGACGCTGCGGGTCCCCACCAACAAGGCGGCCAGCGCGGGCCTGCGCAAGCTGGCCGGCCCGGCGCTGGTGAAGCAGGCGCTGGACACGCTGCGCGGCCGCGCCCGCATCAAGCGCACCATGTGGTCGCGCCGCGCCCAGGAATACGAGGCGAAGATCAACAGCGGCGACCCGGTAGCAATCGCCGAGGTGGTGCGCGACCTGTTCCGCAACGCCGGCCAGCCCGACCAGTCCTTCTCCGAACGGCAGATCTACGAACAGGCGCTGGACCGCCTGGCGATGGAGTTTGCCGCCCTGGAAAAGACGGATAAGCCGACCGCGATCGAGCGGCTGATTACCCACATGCGCAGCGCCGAGAAGCCCGGCCGCGCGGCCGAGGAGCCGATCGAGGAGGACGAGGTCTAGCAGGCCGCCAGCAAACCGGACGGGTCGGCTGCGGGGCGCCGGCCGCAATCCTGACCCGCAACCTCTTCGACACCCGACCGGTGCGATCTCACGGATGTGAAATGAAGCGCTTCACCGCCCCACCTATCCTGCACTACGGTCGGCACGGGTAGAGGGCAGTGGGATGAGTTTGCGCATGACGGCCGGTACAGGGTTCGCCTTACTGCTGCTGGGTGCCTGCACCGCCGGCGATCCTTTTCAGGCACATGTGCGGGGCTGTGCCACGGGTGGGCACGCGCCTGGCGGCCATGCCTTCTCGCAATGCATGACGCAGGCCGATACCGTGATTCTGTCCGATGAGGTTCGTGAGCGGCGGCGATGGCTGCAACGCCTGCAGCGCGAACAGGTGGAGGCCGAGGCACGGGTCTGGCGTGAACGCGTGGTGATACTGGCCCGGCCCTGACGGCTCAGCCGGGCGGCGCCAGCGTCTGGCCGGCGCCGGTAATGGCGGCCAGCATCGCCCAGCAATAACGCATCGGCACCATGCGGCAGGCGGCCCATTCGGCATGCTGACTGGCATAATTCGGGCTGCCGGGGTGGCCCGAAGCGCCGAGGAAGACGCTCCAGCGGCTATTCTCCCAATCGCCGACATCGAAGGCGTAACGGGCCAGCGCGCCGTATTGTGCCCGCGGGCCCAGCGGCGCCACCAGGCCATTCGCCCAGACCGTGTCGCCATCACCGCCTATCGGCAGTGCGGGGGGGTTGGGCACCGCCGCCGCCGCCGGGAATTGAATTGCCAGCGGATGGCTGAAGCCGGGCTTGTGCGCCTCGCCCCAGGCGGTGGCGGGGGTTGCCGCCGCCTCGTCCAGCGCGGCGGCCATCAGGGTGGCCCAGTCGGCGCCACTCAGCAGCCGCGTATCGTCGGCGCGCAGCAGGCCCGGCAGCGCCCACCACAGCTGGGTCAGCGGTGCCACCCCCGGCGCGGGGGCCAGCCAGGGATGGCCCGCCAGGCTGCCCAGACCGCTCGCCGCCGCGAAGCCCCGGGTCAGCGCCAAACGGAAAGCGATATAGCGTGTCGGCGTGGTGGCCCCGGCGTCCATCCGGCCATCCCAGGCGAGGAGTTCGTCGCGCAGGTCGGCGCCCGGGCCGGGGGAGAAGCCGATCTCGGCCAGCGCCGCCTGGAAGGTGGCGGCGGGGGCGGAGACCGTGTCGGCGTGGATCATGCCCGCGGCCTCTGGCGCACGGTAGGCGCCGTCCTGCAGCAGGGCGGCAATGCGGGCGGCGCGGTAGGGCGGGTGGCAGTCGGTGCAGATGTAGTCCGGGTGGTCGTCGGCCACGACGCGGTTGTTGGCGGTGACGATGATGCCGGCCTCGGGGTTGATGACCTGTGGCATGGCCTCATGCGCGATCCAGCCGTCCCACTCATGCTCGCCGGTCCAGCCGGGCATGGGCAGCCAGCCATTCTCCCGGCCGCGCCGGGGCACGCGGGCGCGCAGCAGGAAGCCGGTATTGCCCTCGGTATCGGCGGCGACCAGGTTGTGGTCGATCAACCCCCAGCCGCGCGTCGCCTCGAACAGATCGGCCACGGTGCGGGCACGCAGCAGGCGGGGCAGGCAGTCGAAGGACAGGTCGGTTTCGAAGAACTGCACGGATTTGAGCGCCAGCGCGTGCCCGGAGGCCGGGTCGCCGGCGATGATCGGGCCATGCCGGGTGACGGTGACGTCGATCTGGCGTGGCGCGGCGCCACGGATGGCAATGGTCTCGGGGCGGTGCTCGGGCGTTTCCCAGCCATCCTGAAACAGCACCCGGCCGGGCTCGAATCGCCCCAGATAGACATCGTGAATGTCAGCGAAGGTGTGGGTGACGCACCAGGCCACGGCGCCGTTATGGGCAAAATGCGGGAAACCCGGCACACCGGGCACGGTCAGGCCGATCACATCGAACGCGTCGCAGGCCAGGTGGCCCTG
>JACMRO010000399.1 GCA_014376425.1 Rubritepida sp. | reverse complement strand
GCGTGGCTACTTCGCGCGGCTGCGGCGGCTGGCGAGGCTGCGCGAAGCCTGTTGGGAATGGCGTGACCCCTGGCCCTTCGTGAGCATGATCGGGACAAGCTGGCCCATCATCCGCGAGGCGGGGCGGCGCGGCGCGACGTTCGGCGAGGTGGCGACGCTGGATGTGGGGTGGCCTTCCGCATCAGAACCCCTGGATGCTGCCCGTCATGCTCATGCGGCCGAGCGGCAGGACGATAGGCGCTGAAAATCCTGGCGAGCCCAGGCTGCTGTTGCCGCCCGGCAGCGGGATGACGCCCGGAATATGGTTGACGCCAGCCGCCTCGAGCGCATCGAAGGAGAAGTTTAGCGTGCCGCGCCTGGAGGTCGCGGCCGGCCCGACGCCGCCCGAGGGATCGACCATCACCGTCACCCCGCCGACGAAGCTGTTGAGGCTGATCTGCGCAGCCAACCGACCGAGCAGCCGGAATATCTTGAAATCGACCTCGGCGCCCTTGTTGAAGGTGAGCGAAGCCCCGGCCGGAATGGGCGAGGCGCTGACGCCAGCACCGCCGGCCAACACCGAGAACCGGGCAGTCTTGAGGTCGATCTTGTCGGTGATGTCGATCGTGGCGGTGAGCACCACGCCATCGACGCTGAAAGGCCCACCGGAGACGATGCTCTTGGTAATGAGAGCGGATTTGATGAGCTGTGCCTTAAACCGCTCCTCGACCACCGAGGTCGGCTTTTCCGGCTGTGTCGGCGCTGGCGGCAGGAAGGTGACCTGCCTGACGATGAAGACCACGCGCCGGTTGCGCCGGAACTCGGCCTCGGTCGAGGCATTGGAAATCTTGAAGTGCTTGGTGCCGAGGCCGAAGGCGCGCGAACCGCGTGTGATCTTATGCGCCAGGGCATCACCGCCATGTTTCTTCAGAGCCGCCTCCAGTAGCTCCTTGCCGACGATGGCGCGTTCGCTGCTGATCGCCTCCTCCTGGGCCTTCCGCTCCCGCAGGTCGCCAATGCGGCGGGCGATGTCGGCGTGCCCCTCAACCCGGAATTCGAAGATCGGATCGCTGGTGTCGTTGGACCGGATGATGTCCTTGGCCAGCTCGTCGATCCTGGCCTTCTGCTCCGCCGTCACCTCCGCCGCGTATTCGGGGAAACCGTCCAGCTCCAGCACCGCTCGCTCCCGGAAGTTGATCGGTACTGGCATGGCCTGCGCGAAGACGCGTGGGAGGAATGGAAGGAGAGACATGGCCCACCTGCAAAAACAGCAGACGCAAGCCTACCGGACCGGCGTCAGGCCATTAGGCCACAATGGTGTTACGCGCCCGCGTCGCCAGCACATCGGCCCGTTCGTTCATCACATCGCCGGCATGGCCGCGCACCCACTTCCACTCCACCTGGTGTGGCTTCGCCGCTGCCAGCAGCCGCTGCCACAGCTCGAAATTCTTGACCGGCTCCTTGGCCGCGTTGCGCCAGTTGTTGCGTACCCAGCCGGGAATCCATTTGTGCATGCCGTTGCGGACATATTCGCTGTCGGTGTGCAGCACCACATCGCAGGGGCGGTTCAGCGCCTCCAGCGCCATGATGGCGGCGGTCAGTTCCATCCGGTTGTTGGTGGTCGCCGGGTCGCTGCCGGAAAGCTCGCGCTCGGCGGCGCCGAAACGCAGCACCGCGGCCCAGCCGCCGGGCCCCGGGTTGGGCTTGCAGCCACCATCGGTCCAGACCTCGACGCGGTCGCGCGGGGGCGTCCGCAGGTCGACCGGCGGCGTCACTGGTCCGGGCGTCTTCGCAACCTTATCCACCCACGGCCTCCGCGCTGTCCGCGCTCAGGAAAAAGCGCAGCTTGCGCAGATACTCCAGCGGGTCCTTCCGCGTCACCATCGCGCCCGGCGGGGTGTTTACCCAGTCGAATAGCCGCGTCAGCAGAAAGCGCAGTGCCGCGCCCTGGCACAGCACCGGAAGGGCGTCGCGTTCGGCGGCACCCAGTGGCCGCACCGCCGCGTAGGCGCGCAGCATCGCCCGTGCGCGGGTCACGTTGAACGAGTAGTCGGGCTCGAAGCACCAGGCGTTCAGGCACACCGCCAGGTCATAGGCCAGCAGGTCGGTGCAGGCGAAATAGAAGTCGATGATGCCCGACACATGCGGGTCCGCCGCCGGCCCGAGGAAGAACACGTTGTCGGGGAACAGGTCGGCGTGGATGTGGCCGCGCGGCAGGCCGGCGGGCCAGGCCGCCAGTATCGCGGCCAAGGCGCCGTCCAGCAGGCCGATCAGCCCCGGCTGCACGGCATCGCCATCCGCCCGGCAGCGCTCCAGTAGCGGCGCCCATCCGGCGGGGCCCAGCGCATTGGCGCGGGTCGGCGGGAAGTCAGCGCCGGCAAGGTGCAGCCGCGCCAGCGCTTCGCCCAGCGGCGCCAGATGCTCGGGCCGCACCCGGCGCGGCCAGACCCCGGGCAGGAAGCTGCAGATCGCCGCCGGGCGCCCGGCCAGGGCACGCAGCGCCTGTCCGTCGCGCGCGCGGACCGGGGCCGGGCAGGCCAGGCCGCCTTGCACCAGGTGGTCCATCAGGCCCAGGAACCAGGGCAGTTCGGCCGGGTCGACGCGCTTTTCGTAGAGCGTCAACACGAAGTCGCCGGTGGTGGTCCGCAGCGAGAAATTGCTGTTCTCCACCCCTTCGGCGATGCCACGGAAGGCGACCAACTCGCCCAGATCATACTCGCCGAGGTAGCCGCGCAGCGCCTCGTCCGATACCTCGGTGTAGACCGCCATCAGGCCCCCAATGTCAGGCTGTGGCCTGGGTCAGCGCCGCCGGCAGCTTGAAGATGATTTTCTCCTCCGCCACCACGACCTCCTCGGTGCGCAGCGTGTAGCGCTGCCGCAGCCGGTCCAGCACCTCCTCCACCAGCACCTCTGGCGCCGACGCGCCGGCGGTGATGCCCACGGTGACAACGCCATCCAGCAGGGTGAGGTCCAGGTCACGGCCACGCTGCACCATGATGGAACGGGCCGAGCCGGCGCGGCTGGCCACCTCCACCAGCCGCAGTGAGTTCGACGAATTCGGCGCGCCGACCACGATCATCAGCCCGGCGCGGGGCGCGATCTCCTTCACCGCCGCCTGACGGTTGGTGGTGGCGTAGCAGATATCCTCCTTGGCCGGGGCGGCCATGCCGGGGAACCGGGCGGAGAGGATGCGCACCATCTCGGCCGTGTCGTCCACGCTCAGCGTCGTCTGGGTGATGAAGGCCAGCGGGCGTCCTTGCGGCGGTTCGACAACCCTGGCCTGCGCCTCGTCCTCCACCAGCGTCACACTGCCCCCCGGCAGCTGGCCCATAGTGCCAATGACCTCGGGGTGGTGGTCATGGCCGATCATCAGGATGTGACGGCCGCGGGCGTGGTGATGCTCGGCCTCGCGATGCACCTTGCTCACCAGCGGACAGGTGGCGTCGAGGAAGAACATTTTGCGGCGCGTGGCTTCTTCCGGAATGGCCTTGGGTACGCCGTGGGCGGAGAAGACGACGGGCTGGCCGTCATTGGGGATCTCGTCCAGCTCCTCGACGAAGACGGCGCCCTGCTTCTCAAGATTTTCGACCACGAAACGGTTATGCACGATCTCGTGCCGCACATAGACCGGGGCGCCATACTGCCGGATCGCCTCCTCGACGATCTTGATGGCGCGGTCGACGCCGGCGCAGAAACCGCGCGGGCCGGCGAGCAGGACGTGCAGCTCGGGTTTGCTCACGCTGTCGGGCATGGGGCAGCTCTCTTCCGAAGGGGCGGGGTTCGGTTCATACGGCGTCTATTAGGCCCCCTCCGAGGCCAGCCGCAACCGGGAGTGAGCAGATGAGACATCGGGTATGGGCAGCGGCCGCGCTGCTGGCACTGGCCGGCTGCGGCGGCGGGCCGCGCGGCGACGACCTGCTGGTCTCCTGCCCCACGCCCGGGCTGCTGCGCGAGGCGGTGGACCTGACGCGCTACCGGGACGCGGCGTTGCCGGACCTCACCAACCTGCTGCTGGATGCACGGCTCGTCGGCATCGAGAACGGCCGCTGCCAGCGCGCGCGGGACGACCGCAGCGTGGTGGTGC
>JACMRO010000398.1 GCA_014376425.1 Rubritepida sp. | reverse complement strand
GGTCCCCTTTCGGCCCCCCCGCCGCAGCTGCCGCCGCGGCCCCGGCCTGCGCCCTGCCCGCCACCAGCGCCGCCGATAACGGTCTCGCCATCGAGGGCGTGCTGCGCCGGGGCGAGGAAGCCACGCTGCGCCGGGTCCTGGCGCTGCGTGACGTGCCCGCGATCGCGGCGCGCCTTACGCTGCGCAGCTTCGACGGCCCGTACTGCCCGGCCTTCGACACGCTGCGCCCGGTGCTGGGGCCGCCCGACTCGGCGCCGCGGCTGCGCCTGGTAGGCAACTTACCGCTGCTGGCCGGCCAGCTGCTGCGCTTCGACGTCGCCATGCCCGACTGGCCGGCGCAGCTCACCGTCAGCTACTTCATGAGCAATGGGGAGGTCGCCCATCTGGCCGCCGCCGCCCACCCGGCCGGCGCCACGGTCCGGCTGGGCGAGCCGCGCATGGGTTTCCCGGGCTGGGATGTCAGCGAACCCTTCGGCACCGACCTGATGGTGGCGCTGGTCAGCGACGGCCCGCTCTTCGCCACTGCACGGCCCGATATCGAACCGCAGCAGGCCTACATCGCCGCCCTGGCGGAGGCGCTGGGCCGCGCCAGGGCGTCCGGCCGGCGGGTGCTGGCCAGGCCGATGATCATCGACACGGCGCCACGCTGAGGCGTCATGGCTCGGCCGGCGCGCCGCGCCGCAACAGGGCGCGCAGGCGCTCGGCGCGGCTGTCGGCCCAGCCCAGGTCGCGCGCCGGGTCGAAGAACCGCCTGTCCTCGGTGTAGAGCAGATAGGCCATCGCTTCGTTCGCCATCACCTCCTCCAGCGCCGGATCGTAGCCCTCGGCGCTGAGGAACTGGCGCAGGTCGCGGCGATCGGCCTCGGTGAACCCTTCCACCCAGCTGCGCATGACATGGGCAGCGAAGAGCGGCAGGGTAAAGAACTGGCCATGCCCCAGCTCATGCCGCAGGATGGCGGCGCGGGTCGCCCTGTCCAGCTGCGGCCCAGCCGCCGGCAGGGTGATGAAGGCGGCATCGCGCGATGGCTCGACCTGCCGTGAGCGGGCGACCTGCTCCAGCATCCAGAGCTCCAACGGGTTCAGCGCCACGCCGCCCTGCGCCGCCAGGGCCTGGAACCTGGCCAGCTCCGAAGCCCGGTAGTTATGCCCGAAATACCAGCTTTCCTCAGTGCGGCGGTCGGCCAGGATGGCCTGCGCCAGGGCCGCGTCGTCCAGCACCCGGTCGCGCGGGGTGCGGGCCTTCTCCAGCAGCGCCGCCGCCCGGTTCATGGCGCGACCCTGGCTGCGCAGATCAGGGAAAATCAGCACCCAGACGAGCGGGTTGGCCGCCCAGCGTGCCGCCATCGGTCCGGCCGGGACCTGCGCCAGAAGCCCCGCCGCATCCAGCAGCGGCGGCGCCAGGATGGCCACGGGTGGCGCGGCTACGGGCATGGCAGGCGGGGCGGGCCGGCCGAGCCACCACAGGCCGCCCGCGCCCAGCGCCACCGCGGCGCAGCCGCCGGCCAGCAGCCCCACACGGCGCCCCACACGCCGCCCCAAGGCGGGCCGCAGACCGGGCCGCAGATCGGGCCGCGGGCTGGGCCGCAGCTGCACCGTGGGGTCGTCATCCTCGGCCATGCGGGCGGCGGCTCAGCCGCCCAGGTTCAGCACCTGCACCCGACGGTTGGCGGGTTCAGGCGTCTGGTCCGCGGTCGGCACCAGAGGTTGGCTCTCGCCCAGCCCCGTTGCCAACAGCCGGCCCGGCGCCAGGCCGTAGCGCTTGTTCAGAAAGTCGCGCACCGCCTCGGCCCGCCGCTGCGACAAGGCCATGTTCTGCCGTGCATCGCCCACCGTGTCGGTATGGCCCTCGATACGGAATCGGTAGGGCGCCAGTTCGGCCGAGGCCAAGGCAACCCCGAGCGAGCCCAGCGCGCCTGCCGCCTGCGGCGTCAGGGTGGCCGACCCGGTGGCGAAATTCACCGTGATGGAGACAGCCGGAACGCCCGCGGGCGCGGTGGTCTCGCGCAATGGCGGGTGCGGCAGGGCCGCAGCGGGACCGGGTGCGAGGCCCTGGCCGGGGATGGGCTGCGGCGCGGCAGGGCCGGGCGCGGGCGCCTCGGTGCCAGGCATGCGGATGCCACGGCAACTCGCCCCGGGTGGGCACAGCTGGTCGATCAGTCGTTGTGCCCCCGGGTCGCCGACGGGCTGCGCCCCGGCCGGCTGCGCCGCCAGCGCCGCCAGCAGGATGAAAGCTGCGATGATCGGCTTCCTGAACATAGTAATTCCTCCGCTTTCCCGAGGTAGCGTAACACAGCCACGCCGCCTTCCCAGAATTAGTCGACGATCCCCAGCCCGCGCCAAACCGCCATGCGGCCAGGCTCCACGGTATCGGCCGGCGTGTCGCCCCGCAGCAGCGCCGCCACCTGCCGCAGTTCCGGCCCGCTGGCCGGAAGCCCGCCCGCCAGCAAAGGCGAGGCCAGCGCGAAATGGCCCTGGGTGGCATCGCCATGAGCCTGCGCCGCCGCCAGGTTGAAGCGCCGCGACGAATGACCGCCCCCGGGGACACCTCCGGGGCCACCTCCCGCGCCACCCCCTGGCCCGCCCCCTGGCCCGCTCCCTGGCCCGCCCCATTGGGTACGCCAAACCGGCAGCACGCAGTCGGTGCCGCTCAGCACCGCGAGCAGCTCGGCCGGGTGCGGCGGCTTGTCGCCCAGCCGGGCGCGCAGCGTGCCCAGCGCCAGCGGCGCTTCGGACAGCGCGGC
>JACMRO010000397.1 GCA_014376425.1 Rubritepida sp. | reverse complement strand
GACTATATCTTGTGGCGAACCCGGTAATTGGTCATTCTTGGTGACCGGGCAATCAGGGATTCAGGACGGGTTCGACGCAATACAGCTTCAAGGCCATCACCAGGTGCAGATCGACCGGTCGCGCGACGCGCTGCTGACCGATTTCGGCCGTGCGACGCTGGATGATCGCTATCTGATGCCCGGCGAATCCTACCAGGATCTTTTCGCCCGCGTGGCTTCGGCTTTTGGCGATGACCAACCGCATGCCCAGCGGATCTACGACTACATCAGCCGGCTGTGGTTCATGCCCGCCACCCCGATACTCTCCAACGGCGGCACCACCCGTGGGCTGCCGATCTCGTGCTTCCTGAACGAGGCGAATGACAGCCTGGAATCCATCGTTGACCTGTGGAACGAGAATGTTTGGCTGGCATCGAAGGGCGGCGGCATCGGCTCCTACTGGGGCAATCTGCGGTCGCTCGGCGAGAAAGTCGGGCAGAACGGCAAGACCTCGGGCATCGTCCCCTTCATCCGGGTGATGGACAGCCTGACCTTGGCGATCAGCCAGGGTTCGTTGCGGCGTGGTTCGGCCGCGGTGTACCTGCCAGTGCATCATCCGGAGATCGAGGAGTTCATCGAGATCCGGCGCCCGACCGGTGGCGACCCCAACCGTAAGGCATTGAATCTGCATCACGGCATCCTGCTGAGCGACGCCTTCATGCGCGCGGTCGAGGCTGATGAGGCCTGGGCACTGCTGAGCCCGAAGGACAGCACGGTGGTGCGCACAATCTCGGCGCGGTCGCTGTGGATCCGCATGCTGACGGCGCGGATGGAGACGGGCGAGCCCTACATCATCTTCTCCGACGCCGTGAACAACGCCCGGCCCGAGCACCACAAGCTGGCCGGGCTGGAGGTGAAGACCTCCAACCTGTGCTCGGAGATCACCCTGCCCACCGGCACCGACCAGCATGGCCAGGAGCGTACCGCGGTGTGTTGCCTGTCCTCGCTCAACCTCGACACCTGGACGCAGTGGAAGGACGACGCACAGTTCATCCCCGACGTCATGCGCTTCCTGGACAACGTGCTGCAGAACTTCATCGACACCGCGCCCGAGACGATGGCAAAGGCCCGCTATGCGGCGATGCGCGAGCGGTCGGTGGGCTTAGGCGTGATGGGCTTCCACAGCTTCCTGCAGGCGCTGAACGTGCCGTTCGAAAGCGTGGTGGCGAAGGTGTGGAACAAGAAGATGTTCCGCCACATCCGTGAGCAGGCCGACGCCGCAAGCCGCATGCTGGCCGAAGAGCGCGGCCCCTGCCCCGACGCGGCGGAGTACGGCTTCATGGAGCGGTTTTCGAACAAGATCGCCATCGCGCCCACGGCCAGCATTTCCATCATCTGCGGCGGGGCCGCACCGGGCATCGAACCGATCGCGGCCAATGTGTACAACCACAAGACTCTGTCAGGCAGCTTCATCGTCCGCAGCCCGGCGCTGGGCAGGGTGCTGGCCAAATATGGCCGCGACGATGATGAAACCTGGAATACGGTCACCGTCAACAAGGGTTCGGTGCAGCATCTGGACTTCCTGAACGATCAGGAACGGGCGACGTTCAAGACGGCGTTCGAGTTGGATCAGCGCTGGGTGATCGAACACGCGGCCGATCGCACGCCCTATATCTGCCAGAGCCAGTCGGTGAACCTGTTCCTGCCGGCCGCCGTACATAAGCGTGACCTGCACCAGATTCACCTGCTGGCGTGGAAACGGGGCATGAAGTCGCTGTATTACTGCCGGTCGTTGAGCATTCAGCGGGCGGACGCGATCAGCGAGAAAGTAGTCGGCCAGGGTGATATCATGGCCGCGCACGTGCCGCAGCCGGTGGCGCTGGATATTCAGCCCGGGCTAGTGTCGAACAACTATGAGGAGTGTCTGGCGTGCCAGTAGGTGCCTGCAGCCTTCCCGTCCGCCTTCACCGCGTGATCTTCCGGCCGGAGCGTCTCGGTCAATTTTGCCTCGGCTTCGCGCCCGTTAACCTGGCGATGCGCCACGGCGCCATCGCCTTCCTTTAAGCTCCCCCCAGCACAGAGATTTTTCATGCCCGATTCCATCACTCCCGACGCCTCTCCCGTCCGCTTCGACCTCCTAACCGCCAACCCGGTCTACAAGCCCGTCCGCTACCCTTGGGCGTATGACGCTTGGCTGACGCAGCAGCGCATCCACTGGCTGCCCGAGGAGGTGCCGCTGGCCGACGACGTGAAGGATTGGCAGAAGAATCTGAGCGCGTCAGAGCGCAACCTGCTGACGCAGATCTTCCGATTCTTCACCCAGGCCGATGTCGAGGTGAACAACTGCTACATGAAGCAGTACAGCCAGGTCTTCAAACCCACCGAAATCCTGATGATGATGAGCGCGTTCTCGAACACCGAGACGATCCACATCGCCGCCTATTCGCACCTGCTCGACACCATCGGCATGCCGGAGATCGAATACACCGCCTTCCTCAAATACAAGGAGATGAAGGACAAGTACGACTACATGCAGTCGTTCAAGGTGGACAGCAAGCGCGAGATCGCCAAGACGCTGGCGGCCTTCGGTGCCTTCACCGAGGGGCTGCAGCTCTTCGCCAGTTTCGCCATCCTGATGAATTTTCCCCGGTTCAACAAAATGAAAGGCATGGGCCAGATCGTCAGCTGGTCCGTTCGCGACGAAACGCTGCACTGCCTCTCGGTTATCCGACTGTTCCGCACCTTCGTGCAGGAAAATCCGGAGATTTGGGACGAGGAGCTGCGCCGCGACCTCTACCTGATCTGCGGCACCATCGTGGAACATGAGGACAGCTTCATCGACCTGGCCTTCGAGCTGGGCGGTGTGCAGGGGCTGGAGGCCGAATCCGTGAAGCAATACATCCGCTTCATCGCCGATCGCCGGCTGCAGCAGTTGGGCCTTGAGCCGATGTACCACATCGAACGCAACCCGCTGCCCTGGTTGGACGAAATGCTCAACGCCATCGAGCACACCAACTTCTTCGAGAACCGGGCGACCGAATACTCCAAGGCCAGCACGGGCGGCACATGGGAAGAGGCATTTGCCGAGAACGTCTTCGCCACGGCGCAGCCCAGCGGCGAGATTGTCCTCGCCCGCAGTTGAAATGGCTTTAGCATGCAGGGCGCAGGGTTGAGGCGCCCTGTCGCCGGCGGTATGCCCGGCCCATGTTGAAGATCATTCGCTACTCGGCCCTCGCGCTGCTGCTGGTCATCGGCGGTATCTGGGGGCATGCCTGGTTTAGCCGCGCCCCGGGCCAGGGGGTGGGCGCTGTCTTCGCGCAGCGCCTGGCCAGCGTGTTCGGCCAGCAGCTGCCGGTGCCATCCGCCGGCGGCGGCTTACAGCTGCCGCCTGGCATTTCGCTGGGCGGGCCTTTTAGCCTGGTCAGGCAGGACGGGCTGGCGGTCACCGAACGGGACTATGCCGGGCAGTTCCTTCTGGTCTATTTCGGCTTCACCTATTGCCCGGATGTCTGCCCCACCGAGCTCGGCCGCATCGCCGATGTCATCGATGCGCTGGGGCCAGCCGGGGCGCGCGTCACGCCGATCCTGATCACCATCGATCCGCAACGTGACACCCCTGCCGCCATGGCCGATTACGTCAGTCGGTTCCACCCCCGCATGCAGGGCCTGACGGGCACGCCGGAACAGATTCGCGCAGTGGCCAGCCGGTACCGGGTCTACTTCGCCCGCGGGCAGAACCAGGACACCACGCACTATGTGATGGACCACTCCAGCTTCGTGTACCTGGTGGGGCCGGACGGCCAGGTGCAAAGCCTGTTCCGCCCCGAAACCTCGGTGGAAGAGATGGCGCGCGGCACAGCGGCCATGCTCCGTCGCCTCACATCATCGTGATCATGCGCGCCTGCCCGTCGTCCATCGGGCCGAATCGCTTCCCAAAACGGCACACCTCATGCAACGGTCTTAGGGAAGCGAGGATATGGCATGGCCGTTGACGATCACGTGGGGGAGGATCTGCGTGAACCGGGCAAGACCATCACGCAGCGCCATAGCCGCCGGCTGTCCGACAAGATCCTGATCGCGTTCCACCACGCTTGCGACCAGTCCGATTTCGATGTCGCGGACCAGCTGCTGCGGACGCTGGAGCTGATGATGACCCGGCGCCCGGTCACGCCCGACGTGAATCGTCGCCGCAACATGGAAAGCCTGGTCGCGGCGCATGAACGGCTATGGCACCTGCGGCATCCCTTTTGATTTCGCCAAACGGCGCGTAGCCTTGTCACAATTTCGGGAGGTTTCATGGTCCTGCTCCGCCGCGCGCTACTGGCCGCACCCCTGGCTGCGACCGCCCAGGCCCAGCCTGCCTGGCCCGCCCGCTCGCTGCGCATCATCATTCCCTGGCCGCCCGGCCAGGCGACCGACCTTATCGGCCGCATCCTCGCCCAGGCGCTGAGCGAGCGGCTGGGCCAGTCCGTCGTGCCGGAAACCCGCGCCGGCGCGGGTGGCATGATCGGGACCGACGTCGCCGCCCGCGCCGCACCCGACGGCCTGACCCTGCTCGCTGGCTCCTCCGGCCCCGTCACCATCTTCCCGCTGGTGCAGCGCACCCCCTACGATCCGGAGCGCGACCTGGTACCCATCGCCCTGGGCGGCCTCTCCTTTTACATTCTTGCCACGCGGGCCGACTTCCCGGCGCGCGACGCGGCGGAATTCCTGGCCCTGGTGCGGGCATCGCCCGGCCGGTACACCTTCGCCTCCTCCGGCGCCGGCGCCACCGCCCACCTCATCACCGAATACTTCAATGCCAGGGCCGGACTGCAGACGTTACACGTACCATTCCAGGGCAGCGCACCAGCGATGACGGCGCTGCTGGCAGGCCAGGTCGACTACACCCTGGAAACCGCGGCCGCGACACTGCCCAATTTGCGCGCCGGCCGGTTGCGGGCTTACGGCATGTCGCTCTCCCGCCGCAGCGCCCTGGCGCCCGAAATCCCGCCGCTGGCCGAAGTGGCCAACCTGCCCGGCCTGCATCTGGGTGCATGGATCGGGCTGCTGGCGCCCGCCGGCACGCCGCCCGCCATCGTCGAGCGCCTGTCGGCCGAGATGATGGCCCTGATGGCGACAGACGAGGTCCGCGACCGCTTCGGCGCGGTGGGCGTGGAGGTCGATGCACGCCCGGCCCCCGCCTTCGCCATCTATCTGCGCGAGCAGACCGCGCTATTCCGCGAGGCAGTGGCCCGCGCCGGTATCCGCGCCGAATAGCCTGCCGTCACATCCGCGCGCTTGCGGCGCAAGCCGCTTCGGCCTAACAGGGTCCGCCAAGGTTGAGCGACCTGAAAGGTCTTCCCATGGCGTTTGATTCCCCCCTGATTGAGCGAATGTCCATCGCCGAGGCCTATGCCTTTGATGATGTGCTGCTGGTACCGGCCTACTCCACGGTCCTTCCCAACATGACCGACACGCGTTGCCGCCTGACGCGTGAGATCGGCCTGAATATCCCGCTGATCGCCGCCGCCATGGATACTGTGACCGAAGCGCCGATGGCCATCGCCATGGCCCAGGCCGGCGGCATCGGCGTCGTCCACAAGAACATGACGGCGGAGGAGCAGGCCGAGCAGGTGCGCCGCGTGAAGCGCTTCGAGTCGGGCATGGTGGTAAACCCGGTCATGGTCCATCCCGACCAGACGCTGGCCGATTTGCGGGCGCTGACGGCGCAGACGCGCATCTCTGGCTTCCCGGTCGTGGAGCGCGAAAGTCGTCGCCTGGTGGGTATCGTCACCAACCGCGACACCCGCTTCGCCACCGACCCCAATCTGCGCGTCTACGAACTGATGACGCGGGAGAATCTGGTCACCGCCCCGGTCGGCGTCACCGCCGAAGCCGCGCGCATGCTGCTGCACAGGCACCGGCTGGAAAAACTGCTGGTGGTGGACGATGCCGGCCGCTGCATGGGCCTGATCACCGTGCAGGACATGGACAAGGCGTCCAACCACCCCGGCGCGGTGAAGGACAGCCTGGGCCGGCTGCGCGTGGCGGCGGCCACCGGCGTAGGCGAAGATGGCTTCACCCGGGCCGAGGCGCTGATCGCGGCCGATGTCGACGTCATCGTGGTCGACACCGCGCATGGCCATTCCGGTGGCGTCCTCCAGGCGGTCGAGCGGATCAAGAAACTGTCCAACTCGGTGCAGATCATCGCCGGCAACATCGCCACGCCCGAAGGCGCCCGGGCGCTGATCGAGGCCGGCGCGGATGCGGTGAAGATCGGCATCGGCCCAGGCTCCATCTGCACCACGCGCATCGTGGCGGGCGTCGGAGTGCCGCAACTGACCGCGGTAATGGAGAGTGCG
>JACMRO010000396.1 GCA_014376425.1 Rubritepida sp. | reverse complement strand
GTGGTCGAGACCGCGGCTGCAGCGGCCCCCGACTTCCTTCCGCCCGTGACCGCGGAGCCCGCGCCGGTAGGCGAGGGTGCCGCGCTGACGACCGATGAGAGCCGCCTGACGCCCGCGCCGATCGCGCCCGAACCGGTGGTTGCCACCGCCGCCGCCACCAAGGTCTAAGCCATGGCACCCACCCCCGTCGAAGACACCATCGACGACAAGCCGATGCCGCTGATGGAGCACCTGCTGGAGCTACGCACCCGCGTGCTTTGGTCGGTTGGCGCCTTCTTCCTGTGCTTCGCTGTTTGCTACTACTTCTCAAACGCGATCTACGGCTTCCTGGCGCAACCGCTGGCCGACATCCTGATGCAGCAGTCGCTTGCCAATGGCGGCACCGGCACCGACCGGCGGATGATCTTCACGCAGCTCTACGAGGCGTTTTTCACCTACCTCAAGGTGGCGTTCTTCGGTGCGATATTCTTCAGCTTTCCGGTCTGGGCGACGCAGCTGTGGCTGTTCATCGCGCCGGGGTTGTATCGCAGCGAGAAGCGGGCGATCACCCCCTTCCTGGTTGCCTCGCCCTTCCTGTTCGTGATGGGGGCGGCGCTAGCGTATTACTTCATCTTCCCGCTCGCCTGGAAGTTCTTCATCAGCTTCGAAACACCAGCCGGCGCTTCGAGCGTGGCGATCCAGCTTGAGGCCAAGGTGAGCGAATACCTGGCGCTGGTGATGCATATGATCCTGGCCTTCGGGCTGGCATTTCAGATGCCGGTGCTGCTGACGCTGCTGTGCAAGGTGGGCATCCTGAATGTCGAGAGCCTGCGCAAGGGGCGCCGCTACGCCATCGTGGCAATGTTCGTGGTGGCCGCGATCATCACGCCGCCCGACATCATCAGCCAGGCGGGCCTGGCAATCCCGCTGATCATTCTCTACGAGATTTCAATCCTGACCGCGGCATGGATGGCGCCGAAGCCTGAGCCGGATGAGAAGGTGTGAATACTATCGTCGAGGCGGGCGCGCGATATGCGGCTGGCCCACGATGGGACTTCGTCGCCACTGGGCAAGAGCGGCCTGCGAAACCGGGCGTGATAGGACAAGGCCGCTAAGCGATGCACGACCTGAGGGCCATTCGCTCCGACCCCGCAGCCCTTGACGCGGCCATGGCACGGCGAAGCATCGCGCCGCAGGCCGATGCGATCCTGCGCGCCGATTTCGCCTTGCGAGAGCATCAGAAGGCGGAACAGGACCACAACGCGCAGACCAGGAGCTACTCCACCGACATTGCCCTGGCTGCAAGGCGTGGTGATCTCGATGCCGTGGAGAAGACCAAGGTCCTGGCGCAGCGACACAAGGAATCTGCCCCCGATTACCAGGCGCAGGGTATCGATCTGGAAGATCGACGTTCGAAGCTACTGGACGGAATTCCTAACATTCTCGACACGACCGTCCCCGACGGCGTCGATGAAACCGGCAATATCGAGCTTCACCGCAACGGCACCCCGGCGCAATCGAACGTCGCACGGCAGCATTTCGAGCTGGGCGAAGCCCTTAGCCTGATGGATTTCGAGGCCGCCGCCCGTCTCTCCGGCAGCCGCTTCGTTGTGCTGCGTGGGGCCCTGGCTCGTCTCGAGCGTGCCCTTGGCCAGTGGATGCTGGACCAGCACATCACCCACAACGGCTACACTGAGATTGCGCCGCCCTACCTGGTCAACGCGGCATCTCTCTACGGCACCGGACAGTTGCCAAAATTCGAGGAGGATCTGTTCAGGACCGGGGACAAGTACCTCATCCCCACGGCCGAGGTGCCGCTGACCAACCTCGTCGCCGGCCAGATCATTGCCGAGCCCATCGACCCGCTCCGATTCACAGCACTCACCCCCTCCTTCCGTTCTGAAGCCGGCTCGGCGGGCCGGGACACCCGCGGCATGCTGCGGCAGCACCAGTTCCACAAGGTCGAGATGGTTTCGGTCACCCGGCCGGAGGATAGCGACGCTGAACACGAGCGGATGACCGCCTGCGCCGAAGCCATCCTGACTGCGCTGGGGCTCACCTGGCGCCGGATGTTCCTATGCGCCGGCGACACCGGCTTTTCGGCCGCCAAGACATACGACCTGGAAGTCTGGTTGCCCGGCCAGCAGGCCTGGCGCGAAATCTCCTCCTGTTCCAACTGCCACGCATTCCAGGCGCGGCGAATGAACACGCGCTTCAAGCGAGGCAAGGAGACCGTTTTCGTTCATACCCTGAACGGGTCGGGCGTCGCCGTCGGTCGGGCGCTGATCGCGGTGATGGAAACGCACCAGCAGGGGGATGGCGCGGTCATCATTCCCGAACCCCTGCTGCCCTACATGGGCGGTGTCAGCCGCCTCGACGGCAGTAAATTAGCGCCGGCTTGACGCCTGGGCCGTGCCGTCCGCGTTCCACCCCTTGAACCCGTCTTACAGGAAAGGATACGCCATGAAGATCGAGATCGAAGGCGACAGCGACGCGGCGGTGGCCTTCGCCCTGCTCAACATGATCGCCAGGGGCGAAGGCAAGGAGGAAGGCGCCGACCGTGGTTGGGTGCTGTCCACCTTCCGCGAATGCCTGGCGGCGGTGCGCGAGGACATGTTCGAACTCGACCTCGACGGCGATGATGCGGAGGATGATGACGAGGACGAAACGCCGAACTAGGCCAGCACCCGCGTTAGCCACGCCCCGGCCAGCGCGACGGCGCGGTCGGCGGCCCGTACCGCGCCGCACCCGCGCAGAAAGCCGTGGGTGACGCCCGGGAAGGTCTCGACCTCAACCGGTACCCCGGCGGCTCGCAGCCGTGCTGCCATGGCGTGGTTCTCATGCGCCAGGACGTCCAGCCCTGCGATATGCAACAGGCAGGGCGGCAGTGCCGACAAATCCGCACCCAGGGGCGATACCAGGGGGTTGAGCCGGGCGGCGGGTTCCGGGCAGTAGGCGCGCCAATAGAACTCCATTTTCTCCCGGGTCAGCCCATAGCCGTCGGCGAATTCCTGGTAGCTGGGCGTGTCCAGCCGGTGATCGAAGACGCCATAATTCAGCAGCAGGCCACGCAGCGGCACCGGCGCTGCCGCCTCGCGGAACAGCAGGCCGAGCGCCGCGGCCAGGTTGCCGCCGGCGCTGTCGCCACCCACGACCATCCGCGCGGGGTCCAGGCCCAGCGTCGTGCCATTCGCGGCTACCCAACGCGCGACGTCGGCGCATTCATGCAGCGCGTGCGGGAAGACGACTTCCGGCGACAGCGAGTAGTCCACCAGCAGCACTGCGCAGTGCGCGGCGGCAGCATATTCGCGTGCCATCCTGTCATGGCTGTCGATGCTGCCCCAGACCCAGCCGCCGCCGTGGATGTAGAGCATCACCGGCAATGGCCGCGGGCCGGGCATGTGCAGCCGGCACAGGAGGCGCCGGCCGCGGATGGGCAGCCACAGCTCCTGCGTCTGCGCCATCACCGGCCCACCTTCGTGCAGCGGCGCGCTGTGCAGGTCGTTGATTCGGCGCGGTTCGTCGAATGGTGCGGCGCGAGGGTCGGCGGGGAGGACCAGGGCGGGGTAGGCGGCACTCCGCTCAGCGATGGCCTGTGCGTAGGCGGCCTGGTCGGCGTCCATGCGGGGGTCCATGGGTGGCGTCTCCTATTCTCCCGCCATCCGAAGCGCAGCCTTGCCGCCCTGGGGCGTACCCAGCCGGGTCAGCGCCTGCACATCCGCCGCCTGGTCCAGCCCAAGCACCGCATCGACCAGTTCAGCCGCCTGCGTCTCGCCCAGTATGGCATCGGCCAGGCCGTGGAACTTGGCGCGCAATTCGGCCTCCGTCAGGAAGTTGCCCGGCTCGCCCTTGGGGACGATGACCATGCTTTCGAAGACCTGGCCGCCGCGGGCGCGTATCGTCAGCTTGCCGGCCATGTTCTGCGGGAAGTGGGCTTCGACCTCCGGATCCTGCTGCGGGAAGATCCTGGGCATCAGGGCGCGCAGCACGGGGTCCTGCATCAGACCGTAGCTGTCCCAGCCGAAATGGCCGTAGGCGAGTGCATTGGCGACCACGAAGGGGCCGCTGAACTGTCCGTCCACGACGTTCTGCGGGTTCTGCTTGTAGGCCACCGGGTCACCGATCAGGATCATGCCGCGGGCGGGCAGGCCCATGG
>JACMRO010000395.1 GCA_014376425.1 Rubritepida sp. | reverse complement strand
GGTACGCTTTGGCCAGGGGTTCCATCTGGGCCGCCCCGGGCCAATCCGCGCCAACGGGATGGGTGCGGCACGGCGCCAGGGGGCGAAGGAAAGCTGGGGCTAGCGTCGTCTTCCTGACACGATCGGGGCATGGACGAAGATGCATGCATGGCACGGGCGATCGCGCTCAGCTTCGAGGGCATTGCCGCGGGCGGCGGGCCGTTCGGCGCAGTGGTCGCGGGGCCGCAGGGCATCCTGGGCGAAGGCCGCAACAACGTGGTGCCCGGCCGCGACCCGACGCTGCATGCCGAGGTCGTGGCCATCCGCGCGGCCTGCGCGCTGCCGGGCAGCCACGACCTGCGCGGCGCCGTCCTCTACACTAGCTGCGAGCCATGCCCGATGTGCCTGGGCGCGGCATGGTGGGCCCCGTGCTCGGCGGTGGTGTACGGCAATGGCCGGGCCGAAGCGGCGGCGATCGGCTTCGACGACGCCGCGATATATGCCGAGGTGGCGCGGCCGGTGCAGGCGCGCGTGCTACCGCTGCGGCGGTTGATGGCGACCGAGGCGCTGGAGGCGTTCACGGCCTGGGCGGCGAAAGCGGATCGGGCGCCTTACTGAGGCCGCCAGGCACGATGGTACGGGTGCCCGTCGCGAATGCACTGCGCGCGGAATAGCTGCTCCGCCAGCAGCCCGCGCACCAGGAAGTGCGGCCAGGTCAGCGGCCCCAGCGACAGGGCGTGCGCGGCGCGCGACAGCACCGCCTCGTCCAGCCCCTCGGCGCCGCCGATGGCAAAGGCCAGTGGGCGAGCGGCCTCCATCCAGCGCGTGGTCAGGGCGGCCAATGTCTCGCTGCTGGGGGCGCTTGCACCCAGGTCCAGCACCACCAGCAGCGCCGTGGGGGGCAGCGCGGCCAGCAGTGCCGCGCCCTCGCGCCTGCGGATTTCGCTGGGGCTGCCCCGGGCTTCGGAAAACTCGGACACCTCCAGCGGGGGCCGCAACCGGGCGTTGTGCTGCGCGAACAGCGCCGCCTCCGGCCCCGGCTTCATTCGGCCGATGGCCAGCAGGCGCGCCCGCACCGAAAGCTCTAGCCGGGCTCGTAGCCGGAGCCGGCATCCGCCTTCGGGCTGTCCTCGCCCCACATCTTCTCCAGCCGGAAGGTATCGCGCGCCTCGGGCTTGAAGAGGTGGATGACCAGGTCGCCGCAGTCGATCAGCACCCAGTCGGGACTGGCCTCGATGGCGTTGCGCTTCAGCTTCATCCCCTCCTTCGCCAGTGCCTCCTCCAGATGCGTCGCCATGGCGCTGATCTGCCGGTCGGCCAGGCCGGTGGCGATGATGATCCGGTCGGTGAAGGAGGCGCGGCCGGTGACGTCGAGCACCTTCACATCCTCCGCCTTGTCATCCTCCAGGCTTTTCCGGACAGCTGCCACCAGTTGTTCCAGCCGGTCCGGCGCCATCGGCGCGGGGCGCTTCCTGGCCCGCGGGCGCTTCGGCTCCGCGGCGGCCAGTGCCTCGGCTTCGGTGGTCACCTTGGGCGTGGGGCGGGTGCGCGGCTTCACCTGCGCGTTGCCGGCGCCCAGCGCGGTACGGAGCTGCGGCTTTTCGGGCGCGGCCGGGCGGCGGGGGGCAGGCTTGGCGCGGCCCGCGACAGCGCCGACCTTAGCGAGCCCCTGGCCGACCAGCTTCGCACCGGCGCCTAGCGCGGTGCGGAGCTGCGGCTTTTCGGGCGCGGCC
>JACMRO010000394.1 GCA_014376425.1 Rubritepida sp. | reverse complement strand
CGCCAGCGCCAGTGCTTCGGCCAGGTCCTCGTCCAGACGCAGCCGCCGCGCGATGCTGCGCGCGATCTGCGCCACCTCGATCGAATGCGTCAGCCGGGTGCGGTAGTGGTCGCCCTCATGAAAGATGAACACCTGCGTCTTGTATTGCAGCCGGCGAAAGGCGCGGGAGTGGACGATGCGGTCGCGGTCGCGCTGAAACGGGCTGCGGCGGGTGTCGGACGGTTCGGCATGCAGCCGGCCACGGCTTGCATCGGCCTGCACGGCATAGGGGGCAAGCGCACGCGGCGATGCGGAGATGTCGGCCATGCGGCCTCCTGACTGTGGATAAACGGGTTGGCAGGCACTATGTTCAGGCTCAAGGAGATTCTGCCATGCCCCGCTTCGAAGTGACGCCGCGCGCCGCCGCCGAGATTGCCGCCATCGCCGAACGCCAGGGTAAGCCCGGGGCCGCGCTACGGGTGTCGGTATCGGCCGGCGGCTGCTCAGGCATGCAATACGGCTTCGACCTGGCGGAGGCGGCTGAGACGGATGACCTGGTGGTCGAACAGTCCGGCGTGCGCGTGCTGGTGGACGAGGTCAGCCTTGAGTTCCTGGCCGGCGCGCGGCTGGACTGGCACGAGGCGCTGATGGGCAGCCACTTCAAGGTAGAGAACCCGATGGCCGCCAGTGGCTGCGGCTGCGGCGTCAGTTTCGCCGTCTAAGCCGCGGCTGGCCGCGCCTTGCCGCTAACTGGCCCGACTGTTATGACGTGACTTCGGTGCGAGACGGGCGGATTAGTTTTGGTTTTCAGTTCGATTACTTTTTTGTTGTATTTCTTGCCGATTGCCATGGCAGCATATTTTTTTACTCGGTATCGCAATACGGTTTTATTGTTTTTCAGCCTAGTTTTCTACGCGTGGGGTGAGCTGCATTACCTGCCTCTACTGATTTTTTACATTGTTTTCAATTACGCATGGGGGCTGTTATTGGCGGCGCGGCCGCAGGCGAAAGCGCTGCTTGTGGTGGGCGTGCTGGTCAATCTAGGGCTATTGCTGCACTACAAATACGTAGGCTTTTTACTGACGCAGCTCAACTGGCCGTTGGCGGCGATGGGGGCGGGCAGCTTCGCTGTGCCATCGATCGCGCTACCACTGGGGATTTCATTCTTCACCTTCCAGGGGATTTCCTACCTCGTCGACATCCATCGCGGTGACGTGCAGGCGCAGCGCAACCCGATCGATTTCGCCATGTACAAGGCCATGTTTCCCCAGCTCATCGCCGGGCCCATCGTGCGCTACAAGTCGATCGCGGCCCGGGTCAAGCAGCGCCGCATCAGTGCATTCCGCCTGCGCTTTGGCGTGCAGCTCTTCATCATCGGCCTGGGCCAGAAAGTGCTCATCGCCAACAGCCTGGCCCTGCCGGTGGACCAGATTTATGCCCTGCCTGCCGCCGAACTCACAATGGCGACAGCCTGGCTCGCGGCCATCGGATACACCCTGCAGATCTTCTTCGACTTCGCGGGTTACTCCAACATGGCGATCGGCCTGGCGCACATGATGGGCTTCAGCTTTCCGCGCAATTTCAACCGGCCCTACGCGGCGCAATCCATCACAGATTTCTGGCGGCGCTGGCACATGACCCTGTCGGCCTGGTTCCGCGACTACGTGTATATCCCGCTCGGCGGGAATCGTGGCGGCGGCGGCACCACCGCGCGCAACCTCATGATCGTGTTCGTGCTTTGCGGCTTCTGGCACGGCGCGGCCTGGACGTTTTTGGCCTGGGGGGTGCTGCACGGGCTGGCATTGATGGCCGAACGCGGCCGGCTGGGCCGCATGGTTGCCCGGCTGCCGAGGCCTGGCCAGCACGCTTACGTGCTGCTCCTGGTGGTGCTGGCGTGGGTCCTGTTTCGGGCCGAGAGCCTGGAACAGGCGGCGCAGGTGCTGGCCGCCATGGCGGGCTTTGCACCCGGCGAATCGCTGGCTACGCCGCTGGCGCGCTACCTCGACCTGCAGGTCGCCATCGCCCTCGTCATGGGATCGATTTTGGCAGTAGCCTGGTTGCCGCGGGGCCGGCGCTGGCTGCCGCAAGCGCCCGCGTCCTCGCCTGTGCTGGCGCTTGGCCGGGATCTGGCAGTCTACCTGTCGCTGCTGCTGGTGCTCGCCGCCAGTGTGGCCGTGGTCGCCAGCGGCGCCTACAACCCTTTCATCTATTACCGGTTCTGACGCGTGGCCCGCCTCAATCCCCGCGCCGCGCTGCAAGGCGGCTTTTTGGCCGCTTTCTGCCTTTTGCTGATCGCCCCGCTGACGGTACACCTTTTTCGCGCCGAGGCGGAGCCGAACCTGGAAAATAGGGCGCGGGCTGAATGGCCCGGCACGCCGCCTCTGCCTGGTCAGGGCCTGCACGCCTGGCCGGCGCGGATGGACGCCTACCTGGTCGATCAGTTCGGCCTGCGCGGCCAGCTCATCGGTACGATCAACCGGCAGCTTCATGCCCAGCTCGGCCGCTTTGCCTCCTCGCGCATCGTGGTCGGGCGCCGGGGCCGCATCTACCTCGGCTCGCACATCCCGGCCGAACCCTATGCGCTGATCCACGAATCCTGCGGCTGGGGCATCGGGCCCGACCATGTGGCCGCAGCGGCGCGCGACATCACCGCCCTGCTCGGCCGCGTCGAGGCATCGGGCCGGCGGGGCGACATCTTTGTCATTCCCAGTTCGGCCGCGCTCTATCCGCGTGACCTACCGCGGTGGCTCGCTCGGCAGTGCGCCGCCTCAATCCGGCCCGCGGTGCGTGTTAAGGCGGCGCTACCGCCTGCGGCGAGGCGACATTTCCATGACCCCTTCTCCGCAATGGCCGACCCGGCATTGCCCTTGCCGGCCATCCCGCCGACCAATTTCCACTGGAGCGGCGTAGGCCCGGACGTCGCCGAGGCCTGGCTGGCGGAACGACGGCTGGGCCTGCCTCGCCTGCTGGACCTGCCGGTGCGGATCGAACAACTGCCTTCCGACATCAGTTCCTTCTTCCCCGACGTCGAGGTCACCGCCCAGGTAGCCGTGCCGTCGGCCGAAGGGCTGGAGAGCTGCGCCGGCTGGCCCTGTTTCCCCGGTATCGGCACGGCGGGGGCCAAGATTATCGACATGCGGCGCTTCCGCGGCCCGGTGCCGGGCGGTGAACGGCTGCTGCTGCTGACGGATTCTTTCGGTTCCTTCGCCACCATCTGGTTTGCCCGGCACTTCTCCGAGGTCTGGCAATTCTCCACCAACGACCTGTGGCAGCTGACCCCGGAAGAGCTGGCACAGCTGCGGCGGGTGATGTTGGAGGATTACCAGCCGCACCGCATCGTCATGCTTTATCATGACGGCAACATCCGCCCGGCCTGGGCGGGTTTGATGCAGCGGATGTTCCCAACACCCTGACGCCGCCTTGCCGTGGCGTCAGAGGCGCGCGACAACCGCCCATGCGCCTGGCCAGCTTCAACGTGAACTCCATTCGCCGCCGCGCGCCGCATGTCGCGCGGTTCCTGGCGCGGCATACGCCCGACGTGCTGGTGCTGCAGGAACTCAAATGCCGCACCGAGGAGTTTCCGGCGGTAGAGCTCGCCGCGAGCGGCTATCGGCATCACGTCGTCGGCCAGCCGGGCGGCGGCAATGGCGTCGCCATTCTCTCCCGCTTTCTCTTTGAGGTGGTGTGCGAAAATCTGGAAGGCGAGGCCGAGGACGACCACGCCCGCTACGTCGAGATCCGTGCCGCCGGCATGCATATT
>JACMRO010000393.1 GCA_014376425.1 Rubritepida sp. | reverse complement strand
TCGCCGGCGTCAACCGCATCCACGCCATCCTGGGCGCCAGCAAAAGCTGCATCGCCACCCACCCGTCGGACATGTGCGTGCCGCTGGCCGTGCTGGAGGCGCAGGTGCATGTCAGCGGCCCGAACGGCGAACGGGTCATCGCCTTCGCCGACTTCCATCGCCTGCCCGGCGATACGCCCGAGCGCGACACAACGCTCGAACCAGGCGAGGTGATCGTCGCCGTCGCACTGCCCGATGCCGGCTTTGGCGCCAACCACACTTACCTCAAGCTGCGCGATCGGCAGTCTTATGCCTTCGCGCTGGTCTCCTGCGCCGTCGGGCTGCGGCTGGAGGATGGTCGCATCGCACAGGCGCGCATCGCGCTGGGCGGCGTCGCGCACAAACCCTGGCGGGTGCCGGAGGCAGAGCAGCTGCTGGTCGGCCATGCCCCTTCCGAGGATGCCTTCGCCGCCGCGGCCGACCGCATCCTGCGCGGCGCGCAGGGCCACCAGCACAACCGGTTCAAGATCGGGCTGGCGCACGGCGTCATCATCCGCGCGCTCGGTCAGGCCGCCGCCGGCACCCCGCAATCGCAGACCGACAAGCGCATCGCCTGAGAAGGAACGAGCCCATGCTGACCCAGGCACCCCTGACCGGCGCCCCGATCGACCGTGTGGACGGCCCCGCAAAGGTCACCGGCCGCGCCACCTACGTGGCCGAATTCCCTGCCGCGGACCTGGCGCATGGCCACGTGCTGTGCAGCGCCATCGCGCATGGCCGGGTCGCCGCGATGGACGTGACGGCGGCACTTGCGCTCTCCGGCGTCATCCGCGTCTTCACCCATGAGAACCGGCCGCGCACCGCCTGGTTCGACCGCAGCTACAGCGACGAGGCATCCCCGCCCGGTTCGCCCTTCCGGCCGCTTTACGATGACAATGTGCTGTGGAGCGGCCAGCCCATCGCGCTGGTGGTGGCCGAGGACATGCCGACGGCGCGGCTCGCCGCCTCGCTGATTCGCGTGACCTATGAGGAAAAACCCCACGAGACCAAGCTCGATGCGCGGCGCGAGCAGGCCTATGTGCCGCCCAAAACGCGAGCAGGCCAGAGCGGCACGCCCAAGCCGCGCGGCGATGCCGGCCTGGCGCTGGCCGCGTCGGCCATCCGTGTCGAAGCCGAATACCGCGTCGCCGACGAGCACCACAATCCGATGGAGATGCACGCCACCACCGTCGTCTGGAATGGCGACGAGGGCATCGTCGTGCACGACAAGACGCAGGGGCCGCAGAACAGCCAGGCCTATGTCCACAGCGTCTTCGGCATTCCCACCGCCAAGATACGGGTGATCGTGCCGTATCTCGGCGGCGGCTTCGGCTCGGCGCTGCGGCCGCACTATAACCTGTTCCTGGCGGTCATGGCGGCGATGGAGCTGGAGCGTTCGGTGCGCGTCATGCTCAGCCGCGACCAGATGTTCACCCACACCCACCGGCCGGAGACCATCAACACGGTGGCTCTGGGGGCGGATGGTGACGGCACGCTGCGGGCCATTCGCCACGAGGCGATCGCCGCGACCTCGACCCATGAGGACCACCAGGAGAATGTGGTGAGCTGGTCGGGCCTGCTCTACGCCTGTGACAATGTCGCGCTGAGCTACAAGCTGGCCAAGCTCGATATTGCCAGCCCAGGCGACATGCGTGCCCCCGGGGCGCCGACCGGCCAGTTCGCCCTGGAATCGGCGATGGACGAGCTGGCAAGCGCACTCGGCATGTGCCCGATGGCGCTGCGGCTACGCAACATGGCCGAGGACTTCGACCAG
>JACMRO010000392.1 GCA_014376425.1 Rubritepida sp. | reverse complement strand
CGGTCGATCTCGGGCAGGGTCTTGATGACGATCTTCGCCAGCGCCATCAGCGCCCCGGTGGTGCCGGCCGACACCACGCCCTGCACCTCGCCCGCCGCCACAGCGTCGTTCGCGAGCCGCATGGATGAGCCGCGCAGCCGCAGGGCCAGGGTAGGCTTCATGTCGCCGGGGATGGCTACCGCGGTATGGCGGATGGTGCAGGCGGCGCGCGCCCGAGGGTAGGCAGCCAACAGCGGCAGCAGCCGCGCTTCGTCGCCCATTAGCAGGAAGCGTGCGCCGGGGTGACGTTCAGCGGCCAATTCCAGCCCGGCCAGCACCGCCTCTGGCGCATGGTCGCCGCCCATGGCGTCGATAGCCAAGGCGGTACCGGCCGCGGGACCCTGAACGGCAACAGCCGGGGCAGCCGCGCCCAGGGGCTCGCCACCGCTCACACCGGGCTGCGACACACCTTCTATTTCCTCAGCCCCACCCATTTCAGGCGCGGACGACACCCTTCAGCGCATCTCCGGCGGCGGCCACTTCGCGCCCATCATAATACCCGCAGTGCGAGCAGATGTGATGCGGCCGGGCAAGCTCGCCGCAATTGCCGCATTCGACATATGCTTCCGCGACCAGCGCGTGATGGCTGCGCCGCATGCCACGACGTGAGGGCGAAGTTTTCTTTTTCGGAACGGCCATGGTGCCGGGCCTTTCAATGGATCAGCGGAATGGATTGGAATGAGGCGGGGCCGTAGCAGAGGGGGGGCAGGGTGTCTAGCGCGCGGCGTCAGGGCTCTGCCGGCCGCAACTTCGCAAGGGCGGCGAAGGGGTTGCCCGCCGCGTCGGCAGCGTGATCCGGCAGCGCCGCCCCTTCAAGCCGCGGGTAGGGGTCGAGTGCCAGCGCCAGCAGCTGTGCCAGCACTTCGCCCAGTTCGGCCTGGCCGGCCACCGTCTCCACCTCGTCCTCCGAATCGGGGTCTTCGGACGGCGTCTCGCCCTCGCGAAGGATGCGCAGGGTGAAGCTCTCGTGCACCCGCTGCGCCACCGGCTCCAGGCTGACGACACAGGCCTGCTCGACCGCCGCTTCGAGGCTGCCGCTCGCCTGGATGGCTCCCGACGTGTCAGGCCGCAGCCGCAACTCGGCCCAGAAGGCGTGCAGCGCCAGCAGCCCCAGCCGTGCGGCCAGCGCCGCGCATTCGGACGGGCTGGCCACCAGCCGCAGCGTGCTGCCCGCCTCTGGCAACTGGGAGAGACGAACCGGGCGGGAGAATTCGAGCGGCGCGGTCATAGCGGCGGGAACACCACCTGGCCCTGGCGCAACGCCGCCATGGGCTGGCCCGCCAGCGCCGCATCCAGCGCGAAGGCGCGCGCGGCGAGACGGATGGCCGCACCCTCCGGCGGTGCGCCGGCCCAGATGTTGCGGGCCAGGGCATCGGCCATTGCCACCGAGTCGCCACCATCCAGCGCCGCCTCATAGGCCTGCGCCCGGCCATGGAACGCCTCCCACATGCGCTTGACGCGTTTGCCGATGCTCATGTCGCCCACGCCCATCTCACGCAGGTTAAGGTCCATGTCGCTGAACATCGCGTCGAACACCGCCTGGGCCAGGTCGCGGCCCGCCGCTTCGCCATCATGTCGCAACCGGCGGATCAGCAGCGCCACATGCAGGCCGAACAGGTCGAACCGCCCCTCCAGCGTGTCGGCCACGCCCAGTTCGAGGTAATAGACAGGCTGCCGCGCTGCCTCGACGGCGGCGGTGTAGAGGGCGTGGCCCTCGCGCACGAAGGGCTTGCGACGGAACAGGCGGGCCAGCATGGGAACTCTCATCTCTCGGGCAGTGCTGTTGACCGGAAGCGGCCAAGGTGGCACCTCGCCTCACATGGAACCGACCCCGCTGAAGGTCAATGTGAAGCTTGGCCTCGCCTGCGCCGCGCTGCTGTTTACCGGCGCCTGCCAGTACCTGCCCCCCCTGCCCGACCGGCCGCGCGACATCTTCGACGCACCCATCATCGCCCGCGGCCACATGGTGGCGCCGGAGCAGCTGCAGCAGATCACGCCCGGCGTGACCGCCCGTGCCGACGTGCAGGCGCTGTTGGGCAGCCCGAGCCAGACCAGCACCTTCAACGACGATACCTGGTACTACATCAGCAGCTCAACGCGGCAGCGGCCCGGTCGCGCCCTGTCGGTCAGCAACCAGCGCGTCGTGGTCGTTGCCTTCAACCCCAACGGTACCGTCAGCGAAGTGCGAGAACTGGGCGAGCGCGATGGCCGCACCGTCAGCTTCGTCAGCCGCGAGACGCCCGTGCCGGGCACCGAACGCAGCCTTCTGCAAGGACTGTTCGGCAATATCGGCCGCTTTAACCCCGCCGGCGGGATGACCGGCGCGCAGCAGCAGGCACCCGGCAATGCCCCCAACCCCCGGCAATAGCGAAGCCCCCGGCAATAGCGAAGCACTGGCGCGGCTGCGCGGGCTGCTGACCGACGATCGTGACGCGCTGCTGGGCCTCGTCGACCAGGTGGAGGCGCTGACGGCCGAGAATGCCCGCCTACAGCAGACCATCGAGTCGCTGAACCAGCACGCCTATTACGAGGCCTGGTTCAACAGCACCTTCAACACCACGCTGCGCACCCCCAACACCTGGCCGTTCACCACCTTCGCGCAGGGCACGCCCTGGTGCGACAAGGTCGCCTACGGCATGCAGGATGGCGAGTTCCTGTTTGCCGAACACCTAATGGAGCAGCTCGACACGCAGGGCGTGGCCGGTGACGTGGTCGAGTTCGGCTGCTACGGCGGCACCTGGCTGGAGACGCTGGCGCGGATCATCGAGAAGCGCGGCAACGGTCGCAACCTATGGGGCTTCGACAGCTTCGAGGGCCTGCCGGTGCCTGATGCCGAGCGAGACGGCGGCATCTGGGAAGCTGGCCAGTACGCGATGAGCCTGGAGCAGGTCGCCATCAACCTGCGCGCCGCCGACCGACCGTTTATGCGGCTGGTCAAGGGCTGGTTCTGCGACACCCTGAAGGCCGTCCCCGCCATCGAGATCCGGCAGATCGCCTATGCCCGCATCGATAGCGACCTCTACGCCTCGGCGGTGGATTGCCTGGCCTTCCTGACGGACCGGCTGGCCGATGGCGCCATCCTGGTGTTCGACGACTGGCAGTTCACCGTCAACCATGGCGAGGTGCTGGCTTTCCGCGAATGGATCGCGGCGCATCCGGTCTTCGACTTCGAATTTCTCGGCATGAACCTGTGGGCGCATCTCTACCTGCGGGTCCGCCGGAAGGGGTGACCGCCCCCCTCATCTTCGACCGGCGGCTGGTCGCACTGCGGCGGGCCCGGGCCGCGGCACGGGTAGCGGATCTAGCGCCCATCCTTACCGCTGCCGCCGACCTGCTGCTGGACCGTCTGGACGATACGACGCGGCGCTTCTCCGCGGCGCTGGAGATCGGCGGGCGCGGTGTCGTGGCGCCAATGCTGCGCGCCCGCGGCATCGCCACCGTCAGCCTCGATCTCTGCCCCGCCATGGCCCGCCTGGGCGGCGGCCCGGCGGTCGCGGGCGATGAGGAGGCGCTGCCCTTCGGGCCGGGCAGCTTCGACCTGATCGTCGCCAGCCTGTCGCTGCACCAGGTGAACGACCTGCCCGGCGCGCTGATCCAACTGCGCCACGCATTGCGGCCGGACGGGCTGTTCCTGGCCAGCCTGCCGGGGCTGGGGACGTTGCAGGGGCTGCGCGAAGCCTTGTTGGAGTCAGAGGCCGCGGTGCGCGGCGGCGCCTCGCCCCGCATCGCCCCCTTCCCGGAGTTGCGGGATATGGCCGCCCTGCTACAACGCGCGGGCTTTGCCCTGCCCGTGGCCGACCAGCAGGAATTGCCGCTCGCCTATCGCTCAGCGCTGGGTCTGGTGGCTGATCTGCGCGCCGCTGGCGAGCAGAACGCGGTGCTGGCCCGTGACCCTCGCACGCCACCACGGGCGATGTTCGCCCGGGCCTTCGCCGCCCTGGAAGCGCAGTTGCCGATCCCTGCCACCCTGCCGATGCTGATGCTGACGGGCTGGGCGCCGCATGCCAGCCAAAGCCGCCCGGCCCGGCCCGGCAGCGCCAACGCCCGGTTGGCGGATGCGCTGGGGGCGGAGGAGAAGAGCGCCGGCGAGGCCGCGCCCTATTCGCGCAAGGGACCGAACAGCGAGGCATAGCCAGCCCAGGCTCGTTGCGCAGCAATTGGTCGGGCGCGGGAAGGGCTGGCCGCCAGGGTGCTCGTCTTATGGGGCAAGGTGATTTGAACACAGCTGGCGGGTGTTGGAGCTCCATTTAGGGTGGGCCGGCCTGCCCCCGAGGACGCTTAAAGGCCCGTGCGATGCTTGCACCGGGCCCGTCCCGCACGCATCTTGGGAGAATGGATCAGTCAGCCGGCGAAGCGCGCCGCATCCCCCTTCACCCGCCCGAGGATTTTGCGGGCATGCGCCGCGCGGGGCAGCTGGCTGCCGCATGCCTGGACATGATCGGGCCGCATGTTGTGCCCGGTGTGACCACGGCGGCGCTGGACCAGCTATGCCATGACTACATGGTGGAACGAGGCGGGGTGCCAGCGACGTTGGGTTATCGCGGCTACACCAAATCCTCCTGCACCTCCATCAACCATGTGGTCTGTCACGGCATCCCCGGTGAGCGGGCGCTGCTGGAAGGTGACATCGTCAACATCGATGTCACCGTTATCCTCGATGGCTGGCACGGCGACACCTCGCGCATGTACGTGGCGGGGACTCCCAACACCCGCGCGCGGCTGCTGATCGACGTGACACATGAGGCGATGATGCGCGGCATAGCCGCCGTCCGGCCAGGCGCCACCTTGGGCGATGTGGGCCACGCCATTCAGAGCTATGCTGAAAAACACCGGTTTTCGATCGTGCGGGATTTCTGCGGCCACGGCATCGGGCGGGTCTTCCACGCACCGCCCAACGTGCTGCATTTCGGCCGGCGAAACGATGGGCCGAAGCTGCAGCCGGGGATGTTCTTTACCATCGAACCCATGGTCAACGCAGGTCGCCCCGAAGTGAAGATCCTCGATGATGGCTGGACCGCGGTGACGCGTGACCGCAGCCTCTCCGCGCAGTTCGAACACATGGTGGGGGTGACGGAGACGGGGTGCGAGGTCTTCACATTCTCGCCTGGCGGGCATCACAGGCCGCCTTACGTCTGGCGTTAGGTGCGACACGGCAGTCAGTTGTCCCTCGCGGTCAGTCACATTCGCGGTTCAGATTCGCATACCACAACGCGACTGGCCGGCGGCAACCAGCGGGTTGGTGCAGGTTAAGCGAATAGGGTTGGCTCATGACCGCTGGTCTCGTGCACAGCACAAGCTTTAAACCAGCTTTACGCCGCGCTGAAATCACCCAGAGACGATCAAGCTTCAGAATGGCGCTGTCCTGATCATGGCTTATCGGAGGACAGTATGCCGACCCCAAATCGAACCTTCTACCGGACCTCGAACCGGCACTCCGAATACCCTTCCGCCATGCAGGCCACTTCCCGGCATTCTGGCTTGCCGGCGCGGCCGCTGGCCTCCAGCACATAAGCCATGCCACCGGCCAGGCTACCTTCAAACACATAGCAGACACGCCGCCCGGCATCGGGCCCGTAGCCCAGCGCAAAGGCGGAGTTGCGCGCCACGACATCGGCCGTGCCCGCAACCTCGTCCAGCGCCGCGATCTCCAGCTGGCCATGGCCACGCTGCGACATCCGTTTGAGGTAATGGCGGAAGGTGTCGACCGGCGACAGGCCATGCGTCTGCCCTTCCGCCCGGCACCATTGCAGCGCCGACAGTTCGGAGGAGGCGTAGACCGTTGCGCGATATTGCGCGATGCCCAGCGCCGCCTCGATACCTTTCTGCATGTTCACCATGAAGTGGCGCGGCAGATACATCATCGGCAGTCCGTCGGTCGACCAGATGCCGGTTTCGGGATCGACTTCGATGGGGATTTGCGGGTTCATTTCTTGGCACCATCAACGTCGTGGGCCGCGGCCGCGCTGAGGTCGCGGGCCACTTCGGGGCGACGAAAGACCTCATCCATCTTCATGGCGTAGTCGAGGGCGGTGTCGGGCTGAAAATGGATGTCGGGTGCAGCGCGCAAACGCATGGCGCGCGCCACTTCCGTGCGGAAGTACGCGGCGGCGCGCTTCAAAGCCTCCAATTGCGGCAAGGAGACATCCTTACCCAAACCGCTGATAAAGGCGGTCATGTGCCTCAGGTCAGGCGAGGCACGCACCTCGGTCACCGTAATCCGCGCGCCGGTCAGGGCGGGGTCACGAAACTCGCCCCGCAAAAACACGGCGGAAAGTACGTGGCGAACTTCCTCACCGACGCGGAGTTGGCGCTGCGATGGCGCGCCGACCGGACTTTTAATGGGCATTCAGAGCCTTCCATACTCGACGCCGACAAGCGGACGCAGCATCCCGTAGGGCACCGCCGGCGAACGGCCCCCTATGCAGCTTTCTGCATTGGGGGCCCCGCCCACCGCCCACACGCTGCAGCCTCTACAGCGTTCCGGCGACGGTCTCGACCTCGTAGCACTCGATCTGGTCGTCGACCCGGATGTCATCGTAATTCAGGAAGCCCATGCCGCACTCGTAGCCATTGGCGACTTCCTTCACGTCATCCTTGAACCGCCGCAGCGTGCCGAGCTCACCCTGGTGGATGACCGTGCCCTCCCGCAGCAGCCGCACGCCGCAGCCGCGCTTGACCACGCCTTCGGTGATGCGGCAACCGGCGACCTTGCCCAGCCGCTTGACCTCGAACACCTGCAGGATCTGCGCGTAGCCAATGAACTTCTCGCGCTGCACCGGGGCCAGCTTGCCACGAACCAACTTCTCAATGTCGTCCGACACCTCGTAGATGATCGAGTAGTAGCGGATATCCACGCCGTCGCGCTGGGCCATCTCCCGCGCCTGGCTCGTGGCGCGGACGTTGAAGGCGACGACGATGGCGCTGGACGCCTTGGCCAGCTGCACGTCGCTCTCGGTGATCTGGCCCACTGCGCTGTGCAACACGCGCACGCGCACCTCATCGTTGCCGACCTTGCCGAGCGTCACACCGATTGCCTCGGCCGAGCCCTGCACGTCGGCCTTGACGACGACGGCCACTTCCTTCTGCTCGCCCGCCTGAATGCGGGCCAGCATGTCGGCCAACGAGCCACGGCCGGCACTGATCGTTGCCGCCGCCTTTTCGCGCATGCGGCGCTGCCGGAACTCGGCCACCTCCCGCGCCCGGGCCTCGCTCTCGACGACCACAAAGGGCTCGCCCGCGTTCGGTACGCCTGACAGTCCCAACAATTCCACTGGGCTGGAGGGCCCTGCTTCCTTCACCTGGGCGCCCTTGTCGTTGACCACGGCACGGATGCGGCCCCATTCGGCGCCCGCGACGACGATGTCACCCTGCCTCAGCGTGCCCTTCTGCACCAGCACGGTGGCCAGCGGCCCACGGCCACGGTCCAGCTTGCTTTCGATCACGGTGCCCTCGGCCGCGCGGCCAGGGTTCGCCTTGAGGTCGAGCACCTCGGCCTGCAACGCGATGGCTTCGGCCAGCCGGTCCAGATTAAGCCGCTTGGTGGCGCTGACCTGCACCTCCTGCGTCTCGCCGCCCAGCTCCTCAACTACAATCTCGTGCTGCAGCAACTCCTGCCGTACGCGGTCGAGATTGACGCCCGGCTTATCGATCTTGTTCACCGCCACGATGATCGGCACGCCGGCCGCCTTGGCGTGGCTGATCGCCTCGATGGTCTGCGGCATCACGCCGTCATCGGCTGCGACCACCAGCACCACCATGTCGGTAACGCTCGCGCCGCGGGCGCGCATCGCGGTGAAGGCGGCGTGACCAGGCGTGTCCAGGAAGGTTATGCGTTCGCCAGCCGGCATCTGAACCTGGTAGGCGCCGATGTGCTGGGTGATGCCGCCAGCCTCGCGCGCGGCCACGTCGGTCTTGCGCAGCGCGTCGAGCAGGCTGGTCTTGCCGTGATCGACATGGCCCATGATGGTCACCACCGGCGGGCGGGCCACCATGTCGGTGTCGATGTCGGTATCGCCCTCAAGGCCCGTTTCCACGTCCGACTCGCTCACGCGCTTCACGCGGTGGCCGAATTCCTCCACCACCAGCTGCGCCGTGTCGGCGTCGATACTCTGGGTCAGAGTCGCCATAACGCCCATGCGGAGAAGTGCCTTCACCACCTCGACGCCACGCGCGGCCATACGGTTGGCGAGCTCGGTAACGGTTATGGATTCAGGGACGATGACGTCGCGTGTCACCTTTTCCTGGCCCGAACGAAGGCGCGCAAGTTCCTGCTGGCGGCGGTCGCGTTCGCGTGCACGGCGCATCGACGCAATCGAACGGCTACGCTCATCCTCGCCCTCGATGGCGGCCGCGACGTCGACCCGACCTGTACTACGGCGGTCAGCCGGCGAAAGCGTCGGCTTGCGCGGGGGTGGTGTGACAGGGCGGCGGATGCCGCCAGGGCCGGGCGGGCCACCAGGGCGGCGCACCGGGCCGCGGCGATCGTCCTCGGCCTCATTCTCACGCGGCCGCAGCGACAGGCGCGCGGCAGGCGTGCCGGGAGCCGCAGCGGGCGAGGCCGGCGCCACCGGCCGACGGGTGACGCTGGTATCGGCCCGCGCAGGGCGGGTGCCAGGGGCGGCAGGCGCAGGCGCGGCCGCAGTCGGTACGGCAGCGGGCTGAGCGGCCGGCGGGTTGCGGCGGAGCTCCTCGGCCTCGCGCTCGGCGTCATCGGCCCTGCGGCGATCCTCCTCCGAGCGCCGTGCGGCCTCCTCGGCGGCGCTGCGCACCATCAAGGCCTGCTGCTCACGCTGCTCGCGCTCGCGCTGCGCTTCGACGCGGCGGTTTTCCTCCAGCACGCGCTGGCGAATGGCCATCTCGTTCTGGGTCAGCGGCCGGCCAGCAGGCGCCGTGCCCGCGCCAGGGGCGCGCGGCTGGTTTCCGGCCGGCGACCTATATGAAGCGGCGGGCGCAGGCGCAGGCGCCGCCGCGACCGTGACCGCTGCTGGTGCCGGTGCCGCTGCCGGTGCCGGTGCCGCTGCCACCACAGCTGCAGGCGCCACACCCGTGGCCGCCGGAACGACAGCTTCAGCCACAGCAACGACAGCAGCGACCGCTACGGCGGGCTCAGGTGCGGGCTGGGGCAAGACAGCAGCCGGGGCCGACGGCGCACGTACCGGCGCGGCCGGCTTGGCCGGGACGATTACCCGCTTCTTCAGCACTTCGACCTGCACCACTTTGCTGCGGCCATGGCTGAAACTCTGACGAACGCTACCCGCGTCCACCGTCTTGCCCAGCTCCAACCGCCCACCTGGGCGCAGACTGAGGCGGCTCTTGACCGCGTCCTGCTCGTTCTGGTCACTCATACGGTAATCTATGTCCAATTCGTCTTGTTTGAACACGCGCGGCGCAGTGCCGTGCGGCCCGACATCTCAATAGTTGCCATGCCCTACGCCCATCGCGGATCGCGGGCAATGGCGACACTTTAAGCTGCCGTCGAAAACGCCCGCAGCCGCTCCGCCTCAACCGCCACGGTCTCAGCCAGCCGGCCTTTCGCCACCGCAACATGCACCGCACCGCCACGCCCGAAAATTTGACCCAACGCCTCGGCCGGCAATGCCAGCACAACCCGCACGTCGGATCGGCCGATCAGCCTGGCCCTCTCGGCCGCGCTGCCATCCGTCGCTTCGACCAGAAGCCCGACCCGGCCGGCCTGCAGCCATTCCTGCACCTTCTGCCAGCCCGCCACGCTTTGTCCGGCGCGGCGCGCCATGCCCAGCGTATCGGCAAGCCGCTGCTCCAGCATTGCCGAAAGCTGGGCCGGCAGATTATCCGGCCAGTGCAGCGGCACCTTGGCCGCGCGATTGAAAGCCCCTTTTTTCAACGCCAGCCCCAGTAATCCAGGCGCGGCCTTCAGCCACATCCCTCGTCCGGGCAGCCGCCCCGCCAGGTCGGGCACCAGCACCTGGCCGGGACCTACCACAAAGCGCAGCATCACCTCCTTGGGCAGGCTCTCCCGCGTGACGATGCAGCGACGCAGCGGGCCCTTCTCAGGGGCATCGTCATCAGGGTCCTCAGCCGGCTGCATTGTCCCCTTCAGCGAACCAATGCTCGCGCGCCGCCATGATAACGGCGTTGGCGGTGTCCTCGTCCATCGCGCCTTCGCCCAGGATCTCCACCAGTTCATCGCCGGCCAGATCGGCCAGGTCGTCCAGCGTCTTCACGCCCTTCTCGCCAAGCGCCACCAGCATGGCAGGAGTGATGACGTCGAATTCGGCAATCGAATCCTCGACGCCCAGTTCGCGACGCTTCTCGTCAAGCTCCGCGTCACGACGCTGCAGGAATTCGGTCGCACGGCGCTTCAGTTCGATCGCGATGGTCTCGTCGAAACCTTCGATAGAGGCCAGCTCCTCATCCTCAACCGCCGCGATCTCCTCGACCGACGTGAAGCCCTCCTGGACCAGCAGGCCGGCGATCACATCATCCACGTCCAGTCCTTCGACGAACAGGCCGGTGCGCTTGCGAAACTGATCCTGCCGGCGCTCGCTTTCCTCCGCGTCGGTCAGGATGTCCACATCGTAACGGGTGAGCTGGCTGGCCAGCCGCACATTCTGTCCGCGGCGGCCAATCGCCAAACTTAGCTGGTCATCGGGCACGACGACTTCAACCCGCCGGCCCTCGTCGTCGAGTACCACCTTGCTGACTTCGGCCGGGGCGAGGGCGTTGACGATGAAGGTAGCGTTGTCACTCGACCACGGAATGATGTCGATCTTCTCGCCCTGCAATTCGGCCACGACGGCCTGCACGCGGCTGCCGCGCATGCCAACGCAGGCGCCGACCGGGTCGATGCTCGAGTCGCGGCTGATCACCGCCATTTTGGCGCGGCTACCCGGGTCGCGCGCCACCGCCTTGATCTCGATGATGCCGTCGTAAATCTCCGGCACCTCCTGCGCGAACAACTTGGCCAGGAAGCCCGGGTGGGTTCGGCTGAGGAAAATCTGCGGGCCACGCGCTTCCTCCCGCACGTCGTAGATGTAGGCGCGGACGCGGTCGCCATTCTTGAACGCCTCGCGCATGATCGTCTCGTCGCGGCGAAGCAGCGCCTCGGCGCGGCCGAGGTCGACCATCAGGTTGCCGTACTCGGTGCGCTTGACCACGCCATTGATGATCTCGCCCACGCGGTCCTTGTATTCCTCGAACTGCTTGCGGCGCTCGACCTCGCGCACGCGCTGCACGATCACCTGCTTGGCGGTCTGCGCCGCGATGCGGCCGAAGTCGATCGGCGGCAGCGGGTCCACGATGAATTCGCCGGCGGCGATGCCGGGCTTGATCTTAAGCGCGATGCGCAACGGTATCTGGGTGTCCTCGTTCTCGACCGGCTCGGCATCCACCACCTCGGTCCACCGCGACAGCCTCACCTCACCGCTCTTCTTGTCGATGGTGGCGCGGATGTCCTTCTCCAGGCCGTACTTGGCCTTGCCGGCCTTCCCCATGGCTTGCTCCATGGCATCGAGCACCTCGTCGCGCTCGATCATCTTCTCCCGCGCCACCGCATCGGCGACGAGCAGGAGTTCGGGGCGGGCTACGGAGACTTCGAGTGCCATGGCTATCAGTGTCCTTTTGTCTGCTGGGCCGCTGCGGCGGCCTTCATCGCGGATTTCTTCTGCCGCTGCGGGCGCGAGGGCTTGGCGGCGATTTCCTCGACCTCCTCCTCCCCGGCCACTTCGCCAGCCGTGGCGGCGATCAGTTCGTCAGTCAGCACCAATTTGGCACGGCGGATGTTGCCCCGCGCCAGCGTGGCCTCGGGACCTTCATCGGTCTTGATGCGGATTTCGGCCGGGTCGGCACCAAGAAGCAAGCCGCGGAAGCGCCGGCGGCCTTCCACCGGAATGCTCATCTCGACGATGGCGAGGTGGCCAAGATAGCGCAGATAGTCCTTGGTGCGCGTCAGCGGCCGATCGATGCCGGGCGAGCTGACCTCCAGGTTCCATTCGCTCTTGATCGGGTCATCGACGTCGAGCACCGCGCTGACCTGATGGCTGATCGCCTCGCAGTCGCGCACCGTAAAAAGTGCCCCGTCCGCCCGGTCGGCCATGATCTGCACCACGGGCTTCACCTTGCCCGAAACCTGCACGCGAACAAGTTCATAGCCCATGCTTTCGATCGACGGCGCGATGGCGTCGGCGATGCGGGCTTCCAGGCCTTCATGGACGGGACGTTCAATGGTCAAGCAACTAAACCTCAAACGAAAAAAGAGCGGCCCCAAGGGGCGTCCCCCAAGGCCACCCCCACTGCGATCTGCGATGGATGTGATGGCCTCTAGATAGCGTGGCTGGGCCAGCGTCGCAAGGGATCAGGGAAGAGCCTGGCCTGCAGCACGGCCCGGCATACCAGCGACGGGGCCGAGGCGCATTACCCGCGCGGGAGAGACCGGCCGGTGCGATCAATCAGGTTGCGTGGCAGGTGACGGCCCACCCGAATGCCTTCAATGCACCCCGCCGCCCTGGTGCGGCGAATCGAGGCTGAAGGGCGGCACGATGGCATCGAATGCCTCGCCACTGACCGTCTCGACCATGTGGAACATGCCGCGCATGAAGCCGGAAGGCGTGGGCAGCGGGGTGCCGGAGGTGTATTCGAAGGCCTCGCCCGGCTCCAGCGTGGGCTGCTCGCCCACCACCCCGTCACCATGCACCCGCTGGTTGCGGCCCTGGCCGTCGGTGATCAGCCAGGTCCGTGCGCGCAACTGCACCGTTACCACGCCCTCATTCGCGATCTCGACGCGGTAAGCCCAGACATAGCGGCCCTGCTGGGGTTCGGACTGGTCTTCGAGAAAGAAGCTGCGCACGGTCACGCGCACGCCGCGTGTGACGGCGGCGTAGACCAGCGGCCGGGTCATGCCCGCCGGATCGCGGCCGTGGCCAGGCCGGCGCCGATCAACGCCGTGCCGCCGGCGCGGTTGAACCAGGTCCGCACCCGGGGCCGCCAGATCGGCAGGGCGCTGCGCCAGCCGCCGGTCGCCGCCCGGCCGAGCACGAAGATCACCACAGGCCCCGGGATCGCCACCGCGATCGTCGAGGCCAGGGCGAAACCGAGCCAGAGTTCAAGGCTCATTCGGCCGCCATGGCGAGCGGCGCCGCGGCGTCCAGCGCGAATGCCAGATCATCGATCAGGTCAGCGACATCCTCGAGCCCCACGCTCAAGCGCACCGCGCCGTCGGCGATGCCGAGCTTCGCCCGCTCCCCGGCGCCGATCCGCAGATGCGTGGTCGTGGCCGGGTGCGTCACCATGCTCTTGCTGTCGCCCAGATTGTTGGAAATGTCGATCACTTCCAGCGCGTCCATGAAGCGGAAGGCGGCCGCCTTGCCGCCGCGCACCACCAGGCTCACCAGCGTGCCGCCGCCCGACATCTGGCGTAGCGCCAGCGCCTGCTGCGGGTGGTCCGGCCGGTACGGGTAGCGGACCATCTCGACCTCCGGCCGCTCTGCCAGGAAGTCGGCAATGGCCACCGCGCTGCGCTGCATCGCGTCGACCCGCAGCTTCAGCGTCTCCACCCCCTTCAGGATCACCCAGGCGTTGAAGGGGGACATGGCCGGGCCGGTGTTGCGCACGAAGGGCTGCAACACGTCGTCGATCCATTTTTTGTTGCTCAGGATGGCGCCGCCCAGCACGCGGCCCTGCCCGTCCATGTGTTTGGTGCAGCTGTACACCACGATATCGGCCCCCTGCGTCAACGGCTGCTGTAGCAGCGGCGTGGAGAAGACGTTGTCGACGACGACCAGCGCGCCGGCGCGGTGGGCCAGTTCGGCCACCGCCGGCAGGTCCACCAGGTCCAGCATCGGGTTAGAAGGCGTTTCCAAAAGCACCATGGCGGTAGGGCGGGACAGCGCGCGGGCCCAGCCGTCCAGATCGCCACCATCGACGAATTCATGGGTGATGCCGTAACGGCCGAGCAGATTGGCCACGATCCAGTGGCAGGAGCCGAACAGCGCGCGGCTGGCCACCACATGGTCGCCGGTCTTCAGGTAGCTGAGCATCGACGCATGCACCGCGGCCATGCCTGTTGCGGTCAGCCGGCAGGCCTCGGCGCCTTCCAACAGGCACAGCCGCTCCTCCAGCATCGACAGGGTGGGGTTGGCGAAGCGGCTGTATTGGAACCGGTCGATCTTATTTTCGAACGTGGCTTCCGCCTGGGCCGCGTCGTCATAGACGAAGCCGGAAGTCAGATACGGAATTTCCGCCGTCTCGGCATTTTCCGAACGGCGCAGGCCGCCGCGGACGAGAAGGGTGGCTGGGCGAAGCTTGCGGGTCATGAGCAGCACCACGAATACAGCGTGTCCGGCCCCCGGATGGTGAGGGGGCGAAACGGGAGGGCTCCCCCGCATCGGCCTGTTTAGCGCGCTTCTTTCACCTCGCCGCAAGCTGGCCGGACAAATCGCGAGGAGCCTTGTGGCTGCGTTAGTCCTATTCCCGGTGCGAGGGGGAGGCAAGGGGTCAACCTCAAGGCGGCTGAACCCTGGCAGGGCTGACCGGCAGCCAGCGAGCTCTCGCCCGCGGGGCGTTCCAGCGCCGGCAACCCGGCCAGCGCGGCGCCAGGGATTTTTGCCTGAAATCGGCCAGTCGTTGGCCGCTTCGGGTAGCCGAATCGCTCTGGCAACCGTGCGGGGGCCTCGGTGTTTTCTCATTGCATTCAGACAAGGCAATTCCATGAGCATTCTCGGCAACATTCTTTCGCGCGTGTTCGGCCACCCCGCCAGCGCCGCTCCCCCGGCCTCGATGCCGCCGGCGGGTGGCGCCACCCAGCCGACCATGACGCCGGGTTCGGCGACGCCCGGCACTGCCGCCCCCGGCACGAACACCGCCTATTCCGCCACCGAAACAAACTTCACCAAGGCCGACAAGGCGCCGGTGGACATGAACCACATGATGACCGATCTGGCCGCCAAGAGCGGCAAGCCCTCGAACTGGAAGACTTCCATCGTCGATCTCATGGGCCTGCTGGACCTCGACAACAGCCTGACCGCGCGCAAGCAGCTGGCCGATGAGCTGGGCTTCACCGGTGACAAGAACGACAGCGCAAGCATGAATATCTGGCTGCACAAGCAGGTGATGCAGAAGGTTGCCGAGAATGGCGGCATCGTGCCGGCCGAGCTGCACTAATCGGGCAAGGCACCCGAATGCCACAGCGACCGCAGCCGGGCCTCGGCTGCGGTCCCGCCCAGAACGGGCACCGTCAATTCAAGAAACTTGGCCGACAGCTCGGCTTCGGATAGCGGCAGGTCAGGGTCCCCGCGCCGGGTCGGTTGGTGGTGGGAAAGGACCGTGCCGTCGCGCAGACTGACCGAAAGGTTGGCCGCGCGCTGGCTCGGGTAGGCCTGCGCCAGGGCGGGGTCCAGGCTGACTGTCACGCGCGGCATAATGGCGCGGATCGCCGGATCGGCCAGGCGATCGGGCGCGAAAGCCGCCAGGCGCACGCCACCCAACACCAGCAATGCGGCGACGCAGTATTGGATGGAGAACCGGCACTCCTGCTCGGTCCGCGCATCCGGCCGGTCGCAGACCTCCTTGGTCGGGCCATAGCCGCCGATGTGGATGGCGGTGATGTCCTGCGGTGCGAAGCCATGCGCGGCGCGCAAGCTCACCAGGCCATCGAGAGCCGGAAAGATATGCCCGCAGCAGCCGTGATTCTTGAAAGTGATCGCGCTGATCAGCGCCGGGCCGTCCGGCTTGGTCCAGCGGCCCGTGCTGTCTGAGGTGGCGGCGGCGAAGCCGACTGGGCCGTGCAACACGTCCAGCGCGCCGGTCATCCCGGCGGCGGCGCTCATCGCGGCCAGCGCACCAGCCTCGGCGGCGTGGCCGGGGTGCAGCGGCTTGCTCATACCCTCGCCCCGGAAGGCCTGTTGCAGCCCGCCCGTCATGGTGGTGGCCAGCGCGATGGCGTGGGCGATCTTCTCCGCGCCGCAGCCCAGCACCACGGCGACCGCGGTGGCGGCGCCCATTGTGCCGACGGTGCCGGTGGTGTGCCAGTTGCGGTAATGGCTGGGGGTGACGGCCATGCCGATGCGGCAGGCGACCTCGTAGCCCGCGGTGATGGCGCGGTGCAGCGTGGCCAGGTCGGCGCCATGCTGCTGGGCGGCGGCGAGTGCCGCGGCGATGGTAACGCTGCCGGGGTGATGACCGCTGTCGCGGTGGATGTCATCGAATTCCACCACATGCGCGGCAACCGCGTTCAGCAGCGCGGCGTGGCGCAGCCCGCCCTGCTGGCCGTCCACATAGCAGACGGCCCGCCCTGCCCCACGCTCACCGGCCAGCGCGCCGGCCATGGTCGAGGCCGGGGGGTGCGGCGCGCCCGCGATCACGCAGGCGAACCAGTCGACCATGGCCCGGCGCACATCATGCTCCGGCGCCGCCATGGTTGCGGCCCGCCGGGCCAGCGCGAGAAGCGGGTTGGTGGCGTCGCCGCGCGACATCAGGGCGCGTTGCGGCGCAGCACTTCGCGGTTGATGACCATCTCAGGGTCGAGCGTGCCATCGAAATGGCCGATGATGCTCTCCACCGCCGAGAGCCCCATGCGCCGCATGCCCTGCACCGTGCCGGCCGCCGAGTGCGGCGTGACGATGGTGTTCGGCGCGCCGAGCAGTGGGTTGGTGGCGCTCACCGGCTCCTCCCAGAACACATCCAGCCCCGCGCCGGCGATGTGGCCCGAGTGCAGCGCCGCCGCCAATGCTTCCTCATTCACCAGCGTGCCACGGGCGGTGTTGATGAAGCGCGCGCCCCGTCGCATCGCGCCCAGGAACTCGGCATCGACCATGCCACGCGTCTCGCTGTTCGAGGGGCAGTGCACGGTGACGAAATCCGCCTCGGCCAGCCCTTCCGCCAGCTTCACCGGCGTGAAGCCGGCACCGATCACCGTGTTGCGGGGAATGTGCGGGTCGTGCACCAGCACCCGCATGCCGAAGGCGCTGCACAGCCGCGCCACCCGCCCGCCGATGCGGCCAAAGCCCACCACCAGCACCGCCTGGCCCGACAGGTCCCAACTGGTCGGCGCATCGATGCTGGACCATTTCCGGTCGCGGGTGTTGGCGTCGAAGATCTTTGTCTGTTTGGCTAAGTTGAGCATCAGCATCATCGCATGCTCGGCCACGCTGAGCGCGTTGGCGTAGGCTGTGACGGTCAGGGGAATGCCCTTCCTCGTCAGCGCCGGCACGTCCACCTGGTCATAGCCCACGCCGTGCCGGGCCACGATGGCGAGCCTGGGCGAGAGCGCCAGGAATTCCTCGTTGATCGGCGTGGCGCGAACGACGATGGCGTCGCCCTGGGCCATCGCGGCCTCGAGCGCCGCACGATCGGATGGGTCCACGGCGGCGTAGGTGTAGCCGGGTTCGGCATCGAGCCGGGCATAGGCGTCGGGGTGAACCCCTCGGAGGAAGACGACGTGCGGCATGGTAGAGAACTCCTTGTCAAAGCATCTGGCACGTCAGCCCGGCTGGCATGGCAACTCAGCCCCGGTCGCACGCATCCCTGCCGCGCGCATCGCCGCCGTGGTCACGCAAGGTTGGCGAGTGGCCCGAGTATGGCTTCCCGCATGCGGGCCTGCAGGATCACACCCTCGCGCGGCGGCAGCACCAGAGGCAGGGTTTCGGGGTCGATCTTGGCCACGGCGAAAAACGGCCCGTCCCCCGCATGGATGGCCGCGCGCAGGTCCGGCACCTGGCCGGGCTCGGTCACCAGCATGGTGTGCCGGATGCCGGCGCCGCGCGCCATCGCCACCAGATCCACCCCATGGCCGGTCGCCGTCTGTTGCATCCCAGTCTCGCCGTAGTGTTCGTTGTCCTGCACCAGGATCGCCAGGTTCTTCGGCGCCTGCACCGCGATGGAGGCCAGCGCGCCCAGCGCCATCAGCATCTCGCCATCGCCGGTGATGACCAGCACGGTGCGTTCCGGCTGCGCGATCGCCAGGCCCAGCCCGATCATCGCAGCCCCACCCATGGCGCCCCACAACGGGAAGTTCAGTGCCGTGTCGCCCGCCGCCGTGATGTCCCAGGCGGACGCGCCAAGCCCCGCGATCACCGCCATGTCGCCACGGCCCTCCAGCACTTCGGCGACCAGCGCCCTTCGATGCAGCATAGCTCAGTCCTTCCCAAAGGTCTTGGCGCCGATGACGCGCTGACCGATCAGGGTCGCGGTCGCGCGGTAGGTGTTGAAAGCGAATTTCAGGGTGGCTTCGACATTGGCCGCGATGTCGCCGGGCGTGTCGGCGCGGTTCACCAGCGTGCCCATCGCCTCCAGCACCGTCCGCGTCGCCTGGCCCATCGGCACCTGGGCCGGATTGAACTCGCCGAAATCGCCGCGCATCGTGACCAGCATTGGCATCGGCGTGCGGTGCAACGTGGCGAGCGACAGCATATTTATGCAGTTACCCACGCCCGAGCTCTGCATCAGCAGCACCGCGCGGCTTCCGCCCAGCCAGGCGCCGGCCATCATCGCCACGCCCTCCTCCTCCGTGGTCAGGGTGACGACGCGCATCGCGTTATCCGCAAGGCACCGCTTGATCAGCCGCGAATGCCCGGCATCGGGCACCAGCGCGACCTGGCGAACATTGTAGGCCTTGAGCAGATCGAAGATGTGGTCCGGCCAGTCGGCCGTGGCGCTGGGCGCCTGGTCCAAATTCATGCATTTCCTCGTGCGTTTCTGCTCACAGGATTGCGCGCGCTTGCGTCGGCCGCAAGCGGCTGTGTATCGAAAGGGATGGCATTCGCGCACAGCCTTGGCGGCACACGCCACATCTTCGACGACCTGCGCATGTTGCTGGCGCGGGCCACGCCGCTGCGGTCGGGCGACGCACTGGCCGGCGTGGCGGCAGGCAGTGCTGCCGAAAGGGTGGCGGCGCAGCACGCGCTGGCCGACCTGCCGCTGGCGCATTTCCTCACCGAGGCGGTGATCCCCTACGAGGCCTGCGACGTCACCCGGCTGATCCTGGACGGGCATGATGCCATCGCCTTCGCCCGCGTATCGCACCTCACCGTGGGTGGCCTGCGCGACTTCCTGCTGGCCGAGGACGACGTGGCCGGTCTGGGCCTGACGCCCGAGATGGTCGCCGCCGTCTCCAAGATCATGCGCGTCTCGGACCTCATCGCCGTGGGCGCCAAGCCGCGGGTCGTCACCCGCTTTCGCAACACGCTGGGCGGTGCCGCCACGCTGGCCATCCGGCTACAGCCCAATCACCCGACCGACGATGCAAGAGGGGTTGCAGCGTCTGTTCTGGATGGCCTGCTGCTGGGGGCGGGCGACGCGTGCATCGGCGTCAACCCGGCCACCGACAACATCGAGACGGTGATGCGGCTGCTCGAGATGCTGGACATGATCCGGCAGCGCTTCGCCATCCCCACGCAATGCTGCGTGCTGAGCCACGTCACCACCACCATGCTGGCCATCCAGCGGGGCGCGCCGGTGGACCTGGTGTTCCAGTCCATCGGCGGGACACAAGCGCTGAATGAGAGTTTCGGCGTATCGCTGGCGCTGCTGGCGGAGGCCCGGGACGCGGCACAGTCGCGGCACCCGGGCGCGAATGTGATGTATTTCGAAACCGGCCAAGGCAGCGCGCTGTCCGCCGGCGCGCATCATGGCGTGGACCAGCAGACGCTGGAATGCCGAGCCTATGCGGTGGCGCGGCGGTTCGAGCCGCTGCTGGTGAATTCCGTCGTTGGCTTCATCGGCCCGGAATACCTGTATGACGGCAAGCAGATTTTTCGCGCGGGGTTGGAAGATCACATGTGCGGCAAGCTGCTCGGCCTGCCGATGGGCGTCGATGTCTGCTACACCAACCATGCCGAGGCAGATCAGGACGACATGGACGCGCTGCTGACGTGCCTGGCGGTGGCCGGTGTCAACTACATCATGGGCGTGCCCGGGGCGGATGACGTGATGCTGGCCTACCAGAGCACGTCGTTCCATGATGGGATGTTCGCCCGCGCGGCCACCGGCAAACGCCCGGCACCAGAGTTCGAGGCATGGATGGCGCGGATGGGGATTGGCGGCGACGCCATGCCCGAGGCGCTGTCGCCGGCGTTGATCGGGCTGTGACCCAGCACCCGCCAGAGCGCCAGGCGGCGCTTGAACTGCGGCGCCACACCATGGCGCGGGTGGCGCTGGGGCGGGTGGGCACGGCGCAGCCGACAGCGGCCCATCTGGCCTTCCAGGCGGCGCATGCCCAGGCGCGCGATGCGGTGTGGGCTCAGGCGGTGCTGTCGGGCGATGTCATGGTGCACAGCCAGGCGCGCGACCGGCGGGAATACCTGCTGCGGCCTGACCTGGGCCGGTTGCTGGCGCCCGGCACCGCCCTGCCCGCCTGCCCCGGCGCGCTGGTCGTGGTGGTGGCGGATGGGCTCTGCGCGGCCGGCGTGGCGGCACAGGCGCCGGCGCTGATCGCGGCGCTGCGGCCGCTCACGCCGCTGCCTATCGGGCCCGTGGTGGTGGCCAGCCAGGCGCGGGTGGCGCTGGGCGATGCGGTGGGCGCGGCGATGGGGGCGCGGGCGGTGGCGGTGCTGATCGGCGAACGGCCCGGCCTTTCGGCGCAGGACAGCATGGGCATCTACCTGACCTGGGCGCCTGTGGTGGGGCGGACCGACGCCGAGCGCAACTGCATCAGCAACATCCGTCCCGGCGGGCTTTCTGCAGAGGCGGCGGCGGCTAAGCTGGCCTGGCTGCTGCGGGCTGCGATGGGGCTATGCGCCACCGGGGTGGGTTTGAAGGACGACATGCCCGCCGCATCGCTGGCGATGCCGGCCGCACCGGCCGGCCCGGCGGAATTGCTGCCGTGATCGAGGTAACGCGCCGCATCCAGATCGCCGAGGCCGAGCTGCATGAGGATTTTATGCGCGCTTCCGGGCCGGGAGGGCAGAACGTCAACAAGGTGGAGACCGCAGTGCAGTTGCGGTTTGACCTGCGGCATTCGCCGTCGATCCCGGATGATGTGCGGGCGCGGGCGGAGAAGCTGGCGGGGCAGCGGCTGACGAATGATGGGGTGCTGATCATCTCGGCGCAGCGGTTTCGGTCGCGAGAGCGGAACCGGGAGGACGCGTTGGAGAAGCTGCTGGCATTGCTGCGGGAGGCGGCGGCGCCGCCACCGCCGAAGCGACGGGCGACAAAGCCGACCAAGGGCAGCAAGGAGAGAAGGTTGGAGGGGAAGGCGAGGGATGGAAGAACCAAGGCGTTGCGGCGGGTGGGGCCTTCGGAATGAAGCAACCCCTCGGACCTACCGCGATAGTCGTCCCCGCGCTTCGCGCGGCGCCACGCGCAAGAGCGCGTAACCCAGCAGGCCTGCCACCAGCGAACCACCCAGAACGCCGATCTTCGCCTCCGCCTGCAGCAGCGCGTCGCCGGGGAAGGCCAGCAGCGTGATGAACAGGCTCATCGTGAAGCCAATGCCACACAGCAACGCCGTTCCTGCCAGTTGAAGCCGACTGGCGTGGCTTGGCATGTCCGCCAGCCCGAGGCGGATGGCCAGCAGGGAGAATCCCAGCACGCCAGCCAGCTTGCCAACCAGCAACCCCAGCCCAACCCCGAGTGTGACGGGCGCCGTAAAGGCTTCCGCTGGCAGCCCCACGATCGACACACCGGCATTGGCCAGCGCAAAAATCGGCACGACGATGAAGCCCACCGGCAGATGCAGGGCGTGCTCCAACCGGTGTAGCGGGCTGCTGGCTTCATTGTCCGGCCGGCCGGGGCTGCCTTGCAGGGGGATGGTGAAGGCGAGGATGACCCCGGCCAGCGTGGCATGGACGCCGGAGCGCAGGACTAGCGCCCATAGCAGCAGCCCCAGCAGAAGATAGGGCGTGAGGGAGCGCACGCCGAGCCGGTTCATCGTCACCAGGACGGCCACCACCAAGCCAGCGCCCACCAGGTCCGGCAGCGAGAGCCCCGCCGTATAAAACAGGGCAATGATGACGACGGCGCCGAGATCATCGATGATCGCCAGAGCCGTCAGGAAGATGCGCAGCGACGGCGGAACCCGCTTTCCCAGCAGGGAGATGACCCCAAGGGCGAAGGCGATGTCGGTAGCCGCCGGGATGGCCCAGCCCTGGGCCGTAGGGCCGGGATTGAAGGCAAGGAATACCAGCGCCGGCACAGCCATGCCCCCGGCGGCCGCGATCCCTGGCAAGGCCCGGCGGGACCAGGTGGAGAGCTGGCCGTCCAGCACCTCCCTTTTGATCTCGAGCCCGACCAGCAGGAAGAACACGGCCATCAGCCCGTCATTGATCCAGTGCCCAACCGACAATGGACCGATGTAGGTGCCCAGCAACGCCTGGTAGCCCGGCCCGAAGGAGGAGTTGGCGATTGCCAGAGCAAGCACGGCCATCCCCATCAACACGAGACCCGACGAGGACTGGCCAGCCAGGAACCGGCGCAGGGCACTCGGGTGGGTATCGTGGTGCTGGGCCAAGGTGGGTGCCTCCAGACATAGGTTTGCTACGCTGGCGGCCCGACCAACGTTAAGCCCTGCCGGTCGACAATGACCCAACACCCGATTGATGGGTCGCATGTCATGAAGCCGATGGCAACAATGCGTAAAGGCATCGCTAGCCGAGCGCGAGGAGTCATCCAGGCCCACCACCGGATGCGATCATGTTGCGCGGCTCTCTCAGTCTTCGGAAAATGGTTGCGAAGCGCGCCTCGGGGCCTGCACGAAGCGGGAACGGAGTTGTGTCGATCGGTAGCGGTTCACCACAACCACTGGTGTGAAATCCGTGCCTTTTTTCGTCAGCGATTCGTTCGTGCGACTCGGCATAACAGGTTGAATTAGAGCACATTAGGCGTCGTCGCGAGTCGCTGGTGTTCGCCCTCCGTTCATCTCCGCCCTAAGGCCACCCCAACCCCACCGCCACAGGCGAATGCGAGCGCAAATCCCATCACGGCAAGTGCGACCCCCTGCAGCCCCGCCCCCGGATTTGAAGACAAAAATGAGAAGGAGTGCATCGCAATCGTCGAGCCGCGGGCCTGCGGCGTCACCCCCCGAAGCACCCCGCCCAGCCGCCGGTCATCGCGAACATGGCGATCAGCCGGCGGATGCGCCGGGTTTCGGGGTCCGCTGTCATGGCGAAATGGTCCGCCGCAACAGCGGTCCGGGCAACCTCAGTTCGGCGGCGGTGGCCTGGGGGGCGGCGCGACGCGCATCGGCCAGGATGCCCGCCAGCGTCACGCCGCCACAGCCAGCACGGCGTCCTCCAGCGGGGTGTCGTCCGTCACCGCCAGCGGATCGCGCGGGCTCAGGCGGTGCCGCAGCACCAGTTCCGCCAGCGCTGCCCGGCCCGGGCATGGCAAGCGCGCACCCTCCCAGCCCAGGGCGGCCGCGCTGGTAGCGTGGTAGAGCGCGCTGGCCGCCTGCCGCGCCAGGGCGGGGTTGCGCAACGCCGCCCGGGTCAACGCCTCCGCGCCCATCCAGGCCTCGCGGCCCTGGTTGCCCAGCAGCCCGGCCACATGCGCGGCCAGCACCGGCAGCGCGTCTTCCCGCTCCACCGCGCGCAACACGTCGAGGGCGACGATGTTGCTGGTGCCCTCCCAGATACTGCCGAGGTGGCTGTCGCGCACCAGCCGGGCGTCGGGGAATTCCTCGATGTAGCCGCAGCCGCCGCGCACCTCCATCGCGTCGCCGGTGACGCGACGGGCGTCGCGGCAGGCGCGGAATTTGATCAGGGGGGTCAGGATTCGCAGCAGTTTGCGCGCCGTCTCGTCGCCCGCGTCGGCGGCTTCCATCGCCTGCGCGGTCTGGAACATCATGCTGCGCGCCTGTTCGGCCGGCATGATCAGCTTGACCAGCTGCCGGCGCATCAGCGGCATGTCGACCAGCCGGCGGCCGAAGGCCATGCGGCGCTGCGCGACATAGAGCGCCTCGGCAGTCGCGCGCCGCATCATGCCGGCCGCGCGCACGCCGTTCGACAGCCGCGACGCGTTCACCATATCGGCCATCTGCCGGAAGCCGGCATCGGGATCGCCCACCAAGTACGCGCGCGCACCTTCCAGCCGCACCTCGCCCGAGGCCATGGAACGGGTGCCCAGCTTGTCCTTCAGCCGCACGATCCGGTAGCGGTTGGGCGTGCCGTCAGGCAGCAGGCGCGGCAGCAGGAACAGCGACACGCCGCCCAACCCTGGCGCCTCGCCCTCGCCCCCCGCGCCGCTGGCGCCCCGCCGCGCCAGCACCAACGCCACCCCGGCATCGGGGTTGGAGCAGAACCATTTGTCGCCATGCAGCACCCAGCCCTCGCCGTCCTCCGTCGCCACCACGGCGGTGGCCGCGATGTCGCTGCCGGCACCCTGTTCGGTCATGAACATCGCGCCCTGGCTCAGCGTATCCATGTCCGTGCTGGTGAGCGCCGGCAGGTATCGGGCCACCAGTTCAGCCGAACCATGGCGCCGCAGCGTGCGGGCCAGCGCGTCGGTCATGCTGACCGGGCACATCAGGCCGAACTCGCTCTGCACAAACAGGAATGTCAGCGCGTATTTCGCCGCCGGCGGCATGGGCGCGGGCCAGCCCAGCACGCCCGGGCGGTGGCTCATCGCCGCCAGGCCGTAATCGGCGAAGGCACGCCTCGCCATGGCGAGGTAAGCTGGGTGGTACTCGATCGACTGCGCATCCTCGCCGCGGCGGTTGCGGTGGTGCAACACGGGCGGGTTGCGGTCGGCCGCCGCCGCCTCGGCATCCAGCGCGCCACCCACCAGGCCGCCCAGCGTGGCCAGATGCGGCTCCAGATGCGCGTAGAGCGGGGCGGGCAGGTACAGCCTGGCCATCGCCGCCCCCCACGGGTCGGCGTGGAAGAAGGTCAGGCCGGCGCTGTCGGGGACGGCGGCCGCACCTTGCGGGGCGATATGCATCGGCCGAGCATGGCCCATAAAACCGCCTCGAGGGAACACCCATGAGCTGGCAACCCAGCCCCCGCTACCCGGACCCGGCAATCCGCGTCCTCGACCCCAGTTTCCGCGCCTACCACATCGCGCTCTCGGCGGTGGAACGCCTGTACACCGGCACCCGCTGGGGCGAAGGGCCGGTCTGGTTCGGTGACCAGCGCTGCCTGCTGTGGAGCGACATCCCCAACAACCGCATCCTGCGCTGGGACGAGGAGACCGGCGCCGTCACGCATTTCCGCAAGCCGTCCCGCCACGCCAACGGCAACACCCGCGACCGGCAGGGCCGGCTGGTCAGCGCCGAGCATGGCGGCCGCTGCATCAGCCGCACCGAGCATGATGGCCGCATCACCGAACTGGCCACCCACTACCAGGGCCGGCGGCTGAACAGCCCCAATGACGTCATTGTGAAGTCCGACGGCAGCATCTGGTTCACCGACCCGCCCTTCGGCATCGGCGGCTTCTACGAGGGCGAGCGCGCCGACCCCGAACTGCCGGGCAACGTCTATCGGATCGATGGCCACAGCGGCGAGATCGCCCTGGTGGCCGAGGGCATTCCCGGCCCCAACGGCCTGGCATTCAGCCCCGATGAGGCGCTGCTCTACATCGTGGCCAGCCGCGCCGAACCGCGGGAATTCCTGGTCTGCACGGTGAACGGCGCCAGGCTGTCGGCCCCGCGCCCCTTCATCCGCTGCGCCGCCGGCGAAACGCCGGACGGTTTTCGCGTCGACATCGACGGCAACCTGTGGTGCGGCTGGGGCATGGGCACCGACGAGTGGGACGGGGTGCGGGTGTTCAACGCGGCCGGCAGCGCCATCGGCCACATCGCGCTGCCCGAACGCTGCGCCAACGTGGCCTTCGGCGGCCGGCACCGGAACCGGCTGTTCATGGCCGCGGCACAAGGATTGTACGCGGTCTACACCCACGCGCAGGGCTGTCCCTACCCGGCATGAGAAAGTTGTTTGTAACTTCTAACGTCCACCGCCATTGAGGGTGGGTAAGATCGAAGCAAGAAAAGTGGAACGATGACGAAACCTGTCCAACTCGTGGCGATCGGCGCCTCGGCGGGTGGGATCGATGCCTTTCGCAACTTCTTCGGCGCAATGCCGCCTGACAGCGGAATGGCCTTCGTCGTCGTGCTGCACCTCGCCGCCAAGAGCAAAAGCATGCTGCCCGAAATCCTGGCGCGGTGGACCGCCATGCCGGTCTCCGGGGTTTCGGCCGGTGATCGCCTTCAGCCCGACCATGTCCATGTGGTGCCGCCAGGGGTGACGGCGACGCTTGAGGATGGAGTGCTTCTCCTGCAACCGATGCCACCCGAGGCCGCGCGCCCGTTCAACCCGATCGACGCCTTCTTCGAGAGCGTGGCGGCCGACCAGGGGGCGCGGTCCATCGCCATCGTCATGTCCGGCACCGGCCATGACGGCTCGCTGGGGCTGAAGGCGATCAAGCTGGCGGGCGGCATGACCATGGCGCAGGTCAGCGACGGCTCGGTGCCGGAGCACAGCGGCATGCCCGACAGCGCAATCGCCACCGGCTTTGTCGACCACGCGCTGGGGGTGGACGAGATGCCGCCCCATATCCTGACGTTCGCCCGCCGCACCGCCGAACCTGGGCTGGAGGACGCGCCGGCCGAGGAGACCAACCGCGCCCGGTTACGGATTTGCGCCATCCTGCTGGGTACCGTCGGGCATGACTTCAGCCACTACAAGGACAAGACCTTCCTGCGCCGGGTGGAGCGGCGCATGCAGGTGCTGGGCGAGGCCACCCTCGACAGCTACACCGACCGCATCGAGGCCGACCGCGACGAGGCCCAGATGCTGTTCCGCGACCTGCTGATCGGGGTGACGCGGTTCTTCCGCGACGAGGACACCTTCAAGGCAGTGGCCGATACGGTCATCCCGCGCCTGTTCGAGGGCCACAGCGCTTCGGACACGGTGCGGGTCTGGGTGCCGGGCTGCGCCACCGGCGAGGAAGCCTATTCGCTGGCAATCCTGCTGCGCGAGCATCTGGACAGTGTGAAGACGGGCCCCCGGGTCCAGGTTTTCGGCACCGACATCGACGGGGCCGCCATCAGCACCGCCCGCGCCGGGCGCTATCCCGCAGCCCTTCTGGAAGGCATGCCGCCAGAACGTCTGGCGCGGTTCTTCACCGAGGTGGATGGCGGCTACTGGGTGAACCGGGACATCCGGGACCTTTGCACTTTCTCACAGCACAGCCTGGTGCGCGACCCGCCCTTCTCCCGCATGGATTTCATATCCTGCCGTAACCTGCTGATCTACATGGATACTGGCTTACAGGCCACGGTCATTCCCAGCTTTCACTATTCCCTGCTGCTTGGTGGCTTTCTGCTGCTGGGCAGTTCGGAAACGGTGGTGCAGCACGAGAAGCTGTTTGCGACCTTCGACAAGGGTCATCGCATCTACCAGCGGCGCGAGGGGCCTACCCCGCCGCTGCGCACCTCCCTCAGGGGCACGCCGGCTGGTGGGCCGCGGGCCGAGGTGCCAAACGCCGCGGCCCCTGGCCCGGGGCCGCGCGACTGGTCGCGCGGCCTGGAACAGGCGAGCCAGCGCGTGCTGGAGCGCTTCGCGGCGCCCTATGCCGTGGTGACCGCGGAGGGCGAGCTGCTGCACTACTCCAGCCGCCTGGGCAATTTCCTGCAGCCGGCGCTGGGGCCGCCCAGCCGCAGCATCTTCGACATGGCGCGGCCCGGCGTGCACCTGCCGCTGCGCGCCGCACTGCGCGCCGCGGTCGCCACCGGCCAGCCTGTCCAGCAGGTGGGCTCCGCCGATCCCGATTCCGGGGAGGCGGGCAACATCGTTCTGATCGTCGAACCTCTGCCGGGGGCGGGGTCGAACCGGCCCTACCTCATCGTGTTCCGCGCGCAGGGCCAGGCGGCATCGATGGAGATGCCGGGGGGCACGCCGGAGGCGAATGCGTTCGAGACCGACTCCAAGGCGCTGATTGCCCGCATGGATGGCGAGATGCAGGTCGCGCGCGATGAGCTGCAGGCGCTGTCAGAGGAGCATGAGAGCGCGCTGGAGGAAGTTCGCAGCGCGAATGAGGAGCTGCACTCGCTCAATGAGGAGCTGCAATCCAGCAACGAGGAACTGGAAACCTCGAAGGAGGAAATCCAGTCGATCAACGAGGAGCTGCAGACCGTCAACGCCCAGCTCACCAACAAGATCGACGAGCTGGACCGCGCGAATGGCGACCTGCGGCATCTGTTCGAAAGCACCTCGGTCGCCACCATCTTCCTCGACCAGCATTTTATCATCCGCAACTTCACCCCCGAAGTGGCGAAGATCTACAACCTGATCCAGGGCGACCGTGGCCGTTCGCTGAACGACATTGTCAGCGCACTGGATTATGACATGCTGGAGACCGATGTGCGGCGGGTGCTGGAAACCCAGCAGCCGCTGGAGCGCCGGGTGTCACGGCGCGACCGGGCGGCGCACTACCTCTGCCGCATCCTGTTGTATCGCGACCCGGACGGCGAAGTGGCGGGCAGCCTGATCACCTTCGTCGAGATCACCAGCCTGGTGCGGGTACAGACCCAGCAGATGCTGATCGACGAACTGAACCACCGGGTGAAGAACATGCTGGCGGTGGTAATGGCGATGGCGACGCAGACCGCCGCTGGTGCGCCATCGCTGGAAAGCTTCCAGGTCACCTTCCAGGGCAGGCTGCAGGCGCTCGACACCACCTATGGCCTGCTGGGCCAGGGTGGCTGGTTTTCCGTTGACCTAGCCGACATCATCAATGCCGAGCTTCGGCCCTTCCGCAACGGTAACGGGCACGACAACTTCCGGCTGCGAGGCGCGCCGCTGGCGCTGAACGCCAGCGCCGCCATGGTCATGGGGATGGCGATGCATGAACTGGTGACCAACGCCGTCAAATACGGCGCGCTCTCCACCGGGTTGGGCCGCATCGAAGTCGGCTGGGAGATCACGGGCGAAGGTTTCGCCCTGCGCTGGACCGAGACCGGCGGCCCCGCCACCACCAAGCCGCGCACCGAGGGCTTCGGCTCGACGCTGATCCGCCGCAGCGTTGAGCACGAGCTGGATGGTACGGCCCGCTTTGCCTTCCTGCCGGAGGGGCTGCAATTCAGCCTCGACGCGCCGATCGAGAACCTGGTCCGCCGGCCGGAGCCGGTCGCTTGACCGAGCCGGGCCCGCTGGCCGGGCGGCGGGTGCTGGTGGTGGAGGACCAGTTCATCATCGCCATGGAGCTGGAGCGCATGCTCAAGCAGGCGGGGTCCCTGGTCACGGCGGTGGCCCGCCTCAAGGCCGCGCTGGAACTCGCGCGGGAGGTGGAGTTCGACTTCGCGGTGCTGGACGTGAACCTGTTCGGCGAGAAGGTGTTCCCGGTGGCGGACATGCTGGAGAGCCGCACCATCCCCTTCGTGCTGACCACGGGCTATGGCGAGGCGGCAGTGCCCGAAGGCCGCATCGGCTGGCGTGTCATCAGCAAGCCCTACAACGCGGCGGCGGTGGTGGCGCTGATCAGCACCGTGCTTGCGGCCTGAGCCCGGCCACACCGTGCGCCGACCCCGCCGAGATGCCTGACCGGCTGCGCAGGGACTGGCGGGTGGGCCGTACGCGCCGCCCATGCAGTTCATCGGCCACCCGTTAAACCCGGCATGGACCAGGCCCAGGGCAATCTGCGCGGTGCCGGCCTGATGGCGGCCGCCGCCTGCATCTTCACCATGGAGGCATTGCTGGTGCGGGTAATGGTCGCCCGCGGTATCCCGGTGGAGGTGCAGGTGCTGTTCCGCGCGCTGGGCCAGGCGGTGTGGGTGGCGCCCTTCGTGCTGGCGGCGGGGCGCGGCGCCTTCGCCACCCGGCGCCTGCCGCTGCACCTGCTGCGTGGGGTGTGCTCGGCGGCGACCTGGGGCTTCTACTACTGGTCCTTCACCTATCTGGACCTGGCGACGGCGACGGTGCTGTCCTTCACCAACGTCATGTTCACCACACTGCTGGCGGGGCCGGTGCTGGGCGAACGGGTGGGCCCCGCGCGTTGGGCGGGCACGCTGGCGGGGTTCGCGGGCGTGGCGGTGATGCTGCGGCCGGGCGCGGACGTGCCGCTGGTGGGTGCCGCCATCGCCATCGCCGCCGCGCTGTGCTGGTGCGGCATCACGCTCACCACCCGCAGCCTGACGCGGACCGACAGCACGCTCACCATCCTGGCCTGGCTGTCGGTGGTGGTGGTGGCCTGCGCGCTGCCCCTGGCCGCGCTGGCGTGGCGACCGCTGGGGGCGGGCGACCTGGCGTGGCTGGCGGTCTTCGCGCTGGTCTGCCCCGGCATCATCTGGCTGGTGACAGAGGCACTGCGCGCGGGCGAGGCGTCGGCCGTCGCACCCTTCCAGTACATCCGCCTGGTGCTGATCGCGGCGGGCGGCTGGGCGCTGCATGGCGAGGTGCCTGATGCCTGGGCGGTGCTGGGCGCGGCCTGCATCCTGGGCGGCGCGGTGGTCATCACGGTGGCGGAGGTGCGGCGGCGGTGATCTTGCTCGCGCTGCTGCCGCTGCTGGTGCTGCTGGGCCTGCTGGTGGGCGGGCGGACGCGGGTCGGGCCGATCGGCGCCTGCCTGGCGGCGCTGATGGCGGCGCTGCCGGCGCTGTGGCTGGGCCACGGGGCGGGGCAGGGGTCGGGGGCTGCCCTGCCCGCCCTGCTGTGTCGGGAGACCGCGCTGGGTGCGTTCCTGGCCTTGCAGCCGGTGGCGGTGGTAGCGGGCGGGCTGTTGTTCCATGCCGCCGTGTCCCAGGGTGCGGGGGTGGCGCCGCGCCCGCCCACCGCGGCTCGCATCTTCGCCGTCACCCTGCCGCTGGGCGCCTTCCTGGAATCGGTGACCGGCTTTTCGGTCGGCGCGGTGTTCGCGCTGACCGCGCTGCGCGGCATGGGGGTGGGCGGTGCGGTGAGCGTGGCGCTGGCGGCGCAGGCGTTGGTGCTGGTGCCATGGGGCGGGCTGGGGCCGGGCACCGCGCTGGGCGCCGCCCTGGCCGGGGTGGCACCGCAGGAACTGGCCCGCATCGCGGCCTGGCCGACCGCCGCTTGGCTGCTGCTGCTGGCGCCGCTGCTGTGGCGGCTGGTGGCGGCGGGCGGCGCGCCGCCCGGCGGCCGCGGGCAGCGGGCCCCGCCGGCCGTGCTGGCCCCGCCCGCCCGGCTGGTGGGGCCGTG
>JACMRO010000391.1 GCA_014376425.1 Rubritepida sp. | reverse complement strand
GGTGAAGGCCAGCGCGGCGCCCGCCATCCGCCCGGGCAGGCCAGGGTCAGCCGCCGTTGCCTCCTCACCCACCACCAGGCAGCCGGGAAAGCGCCCCTGCAATGCCGCGGTGATCTGGCGTTCGGCCGCTTCGTCGGCATCGGTCACCAGGTCCAGCGCCGAGCTTTTTTGGTGAATGGCGTCCGCGCCCAGGTTGCGGAAGCGCGGCATGATCTCGGCCGCGCTAGCGGCGCGCAGCATAGCCGCCACATCGGCAAGCGCTCGGTGGTCCAGCTTCACGGGTCGTTGGCGCCCAACGGCGAAAGTGGGGGCAGCAGCTCGAAACGTGCCCGCGCCGTGTCCGACATCCGCACCCGGATGCGCAGCGTCTCTTCCCCCGGCACCGTCGCCAGCACTTCGGCATGGCGGTGCAGCCAGGCGATGCGGGCGCCGTCGGCCACCGCGATCTCATGCTCGCTTTCGCGCTGCCCCTCGGCCAGCCGGGCGTCGAGCGTAGCCAGCAGGGTGTCCAGCCCATCGCCGTTGAGGGCGGAGACGGCCATGCCTGCCAACCGCTCCGGCGGCAGCAGGTCGGCCTTGTTCAGCACCTCGATCACGCGGGATTGCCAGTTCCCGTCCAGCGCGGCGTCGGCGCCGTCCTCCGCCCCCCTGGCCATGTCGGCCAGCACCTGCAGCACGTCCGCGCGCTGCGCCTGGGTGTCGGGGTGGGCGGCGTCGCGGACGTGCAGGATGATGTCGGCGGCCGCCACCTCCTCCAGCGTGGCGCGAAACGCCTCGACCAGCTGGGTTGGCAATTCCGAGATGAAGCCCACCGTGTCGGACAGGATGGCGGTGCGGCCGGATGGCAGGTGGATCTGCCGCATCGTCGGGTCCAGCGTGGCAAAGAGCTGGTCCTCCGCGTAGACGCCGGCCCCTGTCAGGGCATTGAACAGGGTCGATTTGCCAGCGTTTGTGTAGCCGACCAGGGCCACGATGGGATACGGCACCCGCGCCCGCGCGCCCCGGTGCAGCCCCCGGGTGCGCCGTACCTGTTCGAGTTCCTTGCGCAGACGCACGATGCGGTCGTCGATCAGCCGGCGGTCGATCTCCATCTGGCTTTCGCCCGGGCCGCCCAGGAAGCCGGCGCCGCCGCGCTGCCGCTCCAGATGGGTCCAGGAGCGGACGAGGCGCGAGCGCTGGTAGCTGAGATGGGCGAGTTCCACCTGCAGCGAGCCCTCTCGCGTGCGGGCCCGCTCGCCGAAGATTTCCAGGATCAGTCCGGTGCGGTCGATCACCTTGGTGCCCCAGGCGCGTTCCAGATTGCGCTGCTGCACCGGCGTGAGCGCCGCGTCGACGACGGCAACCTCCACCTCCTGCTCGGCCAGCGCCCGCTTTTCCATCGCCACCTGCCCTTCGCCCATCAGGGTGGAGGGCCGGCGCTCGCGCAGCGGGTGGATGGCGGTATGGACGATGGTGACACCGATGCTGGCGGCGAGACCCACGGCCTCCGCCAGCCGCGCCTCGGCCGCGCGCACGGAGCCGGGCGGGCTGAACTCCAGCACCCCCGAGCGCTGCAGCCGCTCATGCGGTAATATGACGGCGGCCCGGGTTAGGCCGCGCCCGGTCTCAGTCGGTCCCGGCAGGGGATGGTTCCTTGGCTGGCTCGCGCGGCGGAATGGCTGGCTCGCGCGGCGGAATGGTAAGCGTGCTCTCGCGCCGCGGTGGGGAGGCAGCACCCTCAGCCGCCGCACCCGTCGCCGCGGTGGCGTCGAACAGCATGATCGGCGCGCCGGGCATCACCGTGCTGATCGCATGCTTATAGATCAGCTGGGTGTGGCCGTCCCGGCGCAGCAGGACGGAGAAATTGTCGAACCAGGTGATGATGCCCTGCAGCTTGACGCCGTTGATCAGGAACACCGTCACCGGCGTTTTGGACTTGCGAACATGGTTCAGGAACACGTCCTGCACGTTCTGTGACTTTTCGGCGGCCATGCGGCCTCCTTCTGTTCTTCGTGGCCACGCGCCCTGAAGGGGGTGCGGGGCTGGTTCGTCCGCGCCCGCCCCTGCGGAAACGGCGGGCTTAGCGCCGGGTGGAACCATTGGCCAAGCGCCCGGCTTTGTCCAGCGTCGTCAGATGCGCGGCCAGCGCCGTGGCGTCGGCGAAGTGCAGATCGGGCGCACAGGCGTCGATCCCGCCATCATGCGCCGCATCGCCCAGCAGCACGGCGGTCACTCCGGCGGCCCGGGCCGCCTGCATGTCCAGCGCCGTGTCGCCCACATACCAGGCGGCCGGGCCGGCCGGCACCGCGCAGGCGCGCAGCGCGAGCCGCATGGGTGCCGGGCCGGGCTTGTCGCCACCCGCGTCGCCGGCGCCGATGGCGGCGCGAAAGAAGCCGTCCCCGCGCATATGCGCCACCTCATCGCGCAGCATCGGCCCCTGCTTGTTCGATACGATGGCAAGCGGCGCCACGGCCACCGCCACGCGCAGCATGGGCGCGGTGCCGGGCATCGGGCGCAACACGTCCAGATGCTTCTCGCGCACCGCGGCGTAGAACAGGTCACGCGCCCGGTGCCAGTCGGGCCCGAAGAGGTCCGGGAAGGATTCCGCCAGGCTGCGACGGGTGTTGGCCAGCACGTCTTCCATGGTCCATTCCGGCTTATCGAAACCGCGGAAGGCCGCGTTCAGGCCGGCATGGATCGCGGCCCAGCCATTGGCCAGGGTGTTGTCCCAGTCGAAGATGATGGCCTCAGGCGCTGGCGGCACGGTCTTCGGCCTGAACCCCCAGGAATTTCAACTTACGGTGAAGCGCGCTGCGCTCCATCCCAACGAAGGTCGCGGTGCGGGAGATGTTGCCGCCGAAGCGCAGCAGCTGCGCCTCGAGATACTGACGCTCGAACAGCTCCCGCGCCTCGCGCAGCGGCAGGGTCATGATCTCGCTGGAACGGTCCAGCTTCAGCATCGCCGGTGCCGCGGCACCGATTTCGGGCGGCAGCATGTCGGCGCGGATCGGGGTGGCCGGTTCGCCCGGCGCCATGATCAGCAGCCAGTCCATCAGGTTGCGCAGCTGCCGCACGTTCCCTGGCCAGTCATAGGTCTGCAGCGCCGCCAGCGTGTCCTCGCTGATCTCGCGCGCCGCGATGCCGCTCGTCTCGCCCGAGCGGGCCATCAAGTGCCGCGCCAGGGAGGGGATGTCCTCGCGCCGGTCGCGCAACGCCGGTACACGCAGGGGCACGACCGACAGCCGGTAGAACAGGTCCTCGCGGAAGCGGCCGGCGGTGATTTCGCCTTGCAAGTCACGGTTGGTGGTTGCGATCACCCGCACATCCACATTCACCCGCGCGGAGCCGCCGATGCGTGAGAACCCCTGGTCCTGCAGCGCGCGCACGATTTTTCCCTGGGTCTCCAGCGGCATGTCGGCCACCTCGTCCAGCAGCATCGTTCCGCCATGGGCGCGCTCCAACACGCCGGCGCGGCGCGGTCCATCGGCCGAGGGTTCGACGCCGAACAGCTCCTCCTCGATCCGCGCGGGGTTCATCGTCGCGCAATTGATCGCGACGAAAGGTCCATCGACGCGACGGGAGCGGGCATGGATCATCCGCGCCACCACCTCCTTGCCCGCGCCGGCGGGGCCGGAAATCAACACGCGGGAGCCGGTAGGCGCTACCCGCTCGATCGCCGTGCGCAGTTGCGTCACGATGGTGGAGACGCCGATCAGCTCGGTCTCCGGCCCCGCCCGCATGCGCAACTCGCTGATCTCGCGCCGCAGCTTGGCGGCTTCCAGCGCGCGATCGACGATCAGCAGCAGCCGGTCGGACTTGAACGGCTTCTCGATAAAATCATAGGCGCCGAACTGGATCGCCTGCACCGCCGTCTCGATGGTCCCGTGACCCGAGATCATTATGCAGGGGATCTGCGGCTCCTCGACGTTCATCGCCTTGAGGATGCCCAGCCCGTCGAGCTTGGAATTCTGCAGCCAGATGTCGAGGATGACCAGCGAGGGGCGGCGGGCGCGGAACGCCGCCAGGGCCGCGTCGCTGTTATGCGCCTGCCGCGTCTCGTAGCCCTCATCCGTCAGGATTCCCTCGATGAGGGTGCGGATATCGGGCTCGTCATCCACGATCAGGATGTCATGCGCCATGCGTTACGGCCCCGCGCATCAACGCTCCCCTGCTTCTGCCTTTGCCTCAGTGCGTTCCATCGCATTTTCAGCCGAGGCGCGCCAGGGGAGGCGCAGGGTCGCACGGGTACCCCGGCCGTCCGGCGCATCCTCCAGCACGAGGCTGCCGCCGTGGTCCTCCATGATCTTCTTGACGATGGCGAGCCCCAACCCGGTGCCCTTCACTTTGTGCGTGACGTAGGGTTCGGCCAGGCGCTCGCGTTCCTCGCCCGGCGGCAGGCCGATGCCATCATCGGTCACCGCGATCAGCGCGGCATCTTCTTCGAGCGAAAGACTGACGACGATGTTGCCTCCCGCCTGCGGATCATCGCGCATGGCAATCGCGTCGGCCGCGTTGTTCAGCAGGTTGGTCAGCGCCTGGCTCAGCAACCGCCGGTCGCAGGCCGCCGTGATCTCGACCGGCGGCATCGCCAGCCGGTAGGCGATGTGCGGATGGGCATGGCGCTGCAGCACCAGCGCCTCCTCCAGCAGCCGGTTCAGCTTTCCGGGCCGGATGACCGGCTGCGGCATCCGCGCGAAGGCGGAGAATTCGTCCACCATGCGGCCGATGTCACCGACCTGGCGCACGATGGTGTCGGTGCATTGGATGAAGGTCTCGGGGTCGTCGGTGATCTGCTTCAGATAGCGCCGCTTCAGCCGCTCGGCGGAGAGCTGGATAGGCGTCAACGGGTTCTTAATCTCGTGCGCGATGCGGCGCGCCACATCGGACCAGGCGGCCTGGCGCTGCGCCGTCAGCAGTGCCGTGATATCGTCGAAGGTCAGCACGAATCCCGCCACCTGGCCGTCATGCGCCTCGCCCGAGATCCGGGCGAGCAGGGTGCGCCGCGCGGTTGGTGGGCCAATCCGCACCTCCGCGGTCGCGGTGCCGCCGGCCTTTGGCGCGGCCGCCAGAAGCTCGGCGAATTCGGGTACCACATCGGCCAGATTGCGGCCCACCGCCGGATCGATGTCGGCGCCCAGCAATTCGGAGGCGCGGCGGTTGGGCAGATTGATGCTGCCCTCGGCGTCGAGCCCGATCACACCGGCCGACACGCCACCCAGCACGCCCTCGGTAAAGCGGCGGCGCTCGTCGATCTGCCGGTAGGCTTCCATGAGTTCGTTGCGCTGACCGGCCAACTGGTTGGTCATTCGGTTGAAGGCGCGGCTGAGCGTGGTGACCTCGTCATCGGACGTGCCCTCCTCCACCCGCACCGACAGGTCACCCGATCGCACCCGCTCGGCGGCATGGATCAGTTTGCCGATCGGCCGGGCCAGCTGGTTGGCCAACACAAGCCCGATGAGTATCGCCGCCAGAAGCACCAGCAACGCCGCTATGGCGAAGATCATCACGAAGGTGATCTGCAGGCCCGAGCGGTTGCGGTCCAGGCTGTCATAGGCCTCGACCGCTGCCTCGGTGCGCTGCATGTGCTCGATCACTTGCGGGTCCACCGGGCGGGCGATCATGAGCAACAGGCCGGTGGCCGGCGCCAGGCCGATGATCGCCCGGGCACGGTTGCTGTCGTCGCTGGTCAGCACCGCCACCTCGCCGCGCCGCGCCTGCTCCACCGCCTCGGGCGGCGGCGGGTCCAGCTGGAAGCCGGCGGCCAGGCCGGCATGGGCAATGACCCGGCCCAGCACAGGTTCGAAGACGATGGCCTCGGTCAGGCCGCGCACGCCGGCCTGGGTGCCCAGGACGCGCGCGAAGGTCAGCGCCTGTTCGGGCAGCAGCACCACGGCGCGGTTGAGGTCGTTGGCCATGGCGAAGGCGTCGGCACGGATGTTCTGCTGGTGTTCGGCCAGGTAGGCGCGGCTGGCCAGCAGCGATGCGTCGAGCGCCGTCCGCACCCGGTCGGAAAACCAGGCCTGGATGCCCAGGTTGAAGAACAGCGCGGCAAACCCGGCCACCAGCATGGAGGGGACGATCGCCACGACTGAGAACAGCACCACCAGCCGCGTGTGCAGCTTGGACCCGGCATAGCCGCGGCGGCGGTCGGCCCAGACCCGCACCAGCCGGCCCGCCAGGGCTGCGAACAACAGCAGCAGAAAGGCCATGGCGGCCAGCACCAGCCCCACCACCTGGCCCGGGCGTGTCGGCCCGAAGGGGCTGCCGTCGCTCAGCACAGTGAAGGTGATGACGCCCATGATGAGCGCGCCGACCGCCAGCCCCAGCGTGACGCCGCGGCCCAACAACAGGTCGGAAACACGGCGCAACAGCCCGCGGGGGGGTACGGCCGAACGGGACGGGCGCGCCTGCTCGGCGCCGGCCTTGCGCAGCAGCGGTGCCGGCAGGATTTTCATCGGGGAATGCCGCACGTTACCGCGGGCGCGCGGGGCATCAGGAGACGCCGCGCACCGAACACAGGCGCGCGCGGCATCAGGAGACGCCGCGCACCGGACACAGGCGCGCGGGGCATCAGGAAACGCCGCGCACGACCGGCAATTCCAAATCCCGCAGCTTCTTGCGCAGCGTGTTGCGGTTCAGCCCCAGCATCGCCGCCGCCTTGATCT
>JACMRO010000390.1 GCA_014376425.1 Rubritepida sp. | reverse complement strand
GCGCGCGCACGGCCCGGGGCTGGACCCGGCCAGCCTGCTGCTCGACCCCTGGGCGCGAAGGATCGACCGCGCCTTCGCCTGGCACCCCAGCATGTTGTGCGGCACCGACAGGGCAGCCGCGATGCCCAGGGCGGTGCTGGGGCCCTCCGCCCCCGTCATGGCGCCACCCCCCCACCATGGCGCGCGCGTGATCTACGAGCTGCACGTCCGCGGTTTCACCATGCTGCATCCCGGCATCCCCGAAGCCCTGCGCGGCACCTTCGCCGGCCTGGCCCACCCCGCCGCGATCGCCCATCTCCACCGCCTGGGCGTCAGCCATGTCGAGCTGCTGCCCTGCGCCGCCTGGATCGACGAGGCGCATCTGCCACCGCTCGGGCTGACCAACTACTGGGGCTACAACCCGGTGGGCTTCCTGGCCGCCGATCCGCGCCTGGCGCCCGGGGGCATGGCGGAGGTGCGCGCCGCCGTGGCCGCGCTGGCCAAGGCCGGGATCGGCGTCATCCTCGATGTGGTGCTGAACCACACTGGCGAGGGCGACGCGGCCGGCCCCACCCTGTCGCTGCGCGGCCTGGGCGAAGCGGCCTGGTACCACATGCGCGACGGGGCGCTGGAAAACCACGCCGGCACCGGCAACGCCCTGGCGCTGCACCAACCCTGGCCGCTGCGGTTGGCGATGGACGCGCTGCGGCACTGGGCAGCACAAGGGGTGGCCGGCTTCCGCCTCGACCTGGCGGTCACGCTTGGGCGCCGGGCGGATGGCTTCGACCCACACGCCGCCCTGCTGCTGGCGATGCGGCAGGACCCGGTGCTGCGGCAGCGCCTGATCATCGCCGAGCCCTGGGACATCGGCCCCGACGGCTACCAGCTCGGCCGCTTCCCGGCTGGCTGGCCAGAGTGGAATGACCGCTTCCGCGACGACATCAGGCGCTTCTGGCGCGGCGATGGGGGCATGCTGGGCGACTTCACCAGCCGCTTCGCCGGCTCGGCCGACCTGTTCGCCGGGCGGCCGGCGACGGACAGCCTGAATTTCGTCACCGCGCATGACGGCTTCACCTTGCGCGACCTGGTGAGCCACGCGGCCCGCCACAACGAGGCCAATGGCGAAGGCAACCGCGACGGTGCCGGCGAGAACCACAGCTGGAACAATGGCGCCGAGGGCGCGACCGACGACCCCGCCATCCTCGCCCGCCGCGCCGTCGATGCGCGCGCGCTGCTGCTGCTGCTGCTGTCCGCGCGCGGCACCCCGATGTTGGGGATGGGAGACGAGCTGGGCCGCAGCCAGCAGGGCAACAACAACGCCTACTGCCAGGACAATGCGCTCTCCTGGCTGCACTGGCCCGGTGACGAGGCGCTGGCCGATTTCACCACGCGGCTGGTGCGGGCGCGGCGCCGCCACCCTGCCCTGCATGCGTCGGCGCATCTGTCGGGCGCGATCGATGGCGCGGGCCTGCAGGATGTAGCGTGGCATCACCCATCGGGCAGCGCGCCCGACTGGAGCGGCCAGGCGCTGCTGGCGCTGCTGGGTGCCGATGGGGACCGGGTGGCGGTGGCCTTCAATGCCGGAGCGGAAGCGCAGCCGCTGACGTTACCGCCGCCGCGCCCGGGCCACGCCTGGCGCCTGCTGGCCGACAGCGCAGCGCCGGATGCGACCGCCATGCCCGAACGCCTGGGCCCGCGCGCCGCGCTGCTCGTCGTCGAGGAAAAGAGCGCCCGCAGTACGGCGCCCGACGATGCCACGCTGCGCGCCCTGGCCCGCGGCGCGGGCACCGAGACGCATCGGCGCGATGCGGGTGCGGCCGCCGCCGTGCCGATGGACACGCTGCGCGCCGTGCTGGACGCGCTGGAGGTGCCGCGCCAGGACGCCGGCCCGGCGCTGCGCGACCTGGCGACCCCGCCGCCGCTGCCCCGCCACCCGGTGCTGACCGAGGATACCGCGGGCCACCTGCTGCTCGGCCCCGGCTTCCGCGGCACGGTCCTGGAGGTTGCACTGGAGGCCGGCCAGCG
>JACMRO010000389.1 GCA_014376425.1 Rubritepida sp. | reverse complement strand
TTCGGCGCCTTCCAGGGCTTCGTCTCGCCGGAGTCGTTCAGCCTGATGGAGTCGGTGTTGATCGTCGCGATGGTGGTGCTGGGCGGCATCGGCCACTTGCCGGGTGTCATCCTGGGCGCGGTGCTGCTGTCGGCTTTGCCGGAGGTGCTGCGCTATGTGGCCGGTCCGCTGCTGGCGATGACGGGCGGCCGGCTCGACTCCGCCATCCTGCGCCAGTTGCTGGTCGCGGTGGCGATGATCTCGGTGATGCTGCTGCGGCCGCGCGGCTTGTGGCCCGCGCCGACCCACGGCAAGTCGCTGCAGAACACCAAGCCGCCGCCGCCCGGTGCGCCCGGTAGCACGGCGCTCAGTTGATTTTGCTTGGGGGCAGATCTTCAGCTCTGTCCCCAACTGACTAGGAACAACATGGCAGAAACAGTTCTTCGCGTCGCCGGCATCTCCAAGCGCTTCGGCGGCCTGCAGGCGCTCTCGGACGTGGGCATCACCATCGAACGCGGCCAGGTCTACGGGTTGATCGGCCCCAACGGCGCCGGCAAGACCACCTTCTTCAATGTCATCACCGGCCTGTACACGCCCGACAGCGGCACCTTCGAGCTGGCCGGCAAGCCGTACAAGCCGAGCGCGGTCCATGAAGTGGCCAAAGCCGGCATCGCGCGCACGTTCCAGAACATCCGCCTGTTTTCCGACATGACGGCGTTGGAGAACGTGATGGTGGGACGGCACATCCGAACCAGCTCCGGCTTGCTGGGCGCGATCTTCCGCACGCCGGGCTTCAAGGCCGAGGAACTGGCGATCGCCAAGCGGGCCCAGGAGCTGCTCGAGTACGTCGGCATCGGCAAGTTCGCCGACTACAAGGCGCGCACCCTGTCGTACGGCGACCAGCGCCGGCTGGAGATCGCCAGGGCCCTGGCCACCGATCCGCAACTGATCGCGCTGGACGAACCGGCGGCGGGCATGAATTCCACCGAGAAGGTGCTGCTGCGCCAGCTGATCGACCAGATCCGCAAGGACAACCGCACCATCCTGCTGATCGAACACGACGTCAAGCTGGTCATGGGCCTGTGCGACCGGGTGACGGTGCTGGATTACGGCAAGCAGATCGCCGAGGGCACGCCTGCCGACGTGCAGAAGAACGAGAAGGTGATCGAGGCTTATCTCGGCACCAGCGGTCACTGAGGGACGCAAGCAAATGGCAGAGATTCTTCTGGAAGTGCGCGGACTGAAGGTGGCTTATGGCGGCATCCAGGCCGTCAAGGGCGTGGACTTCGAGGTGCGCGAGGGCGAGCTGGTGTCGCTGATCGGCTCCAACGGCGCCGGCAAGACCACCACGATGAAAGCCATCACCGGCAGCCTGCCCTTCGTGGATGGCGATATCAAGTACCTGGGGCAAAGCATCCGCGGCAAGGGCGCCTGGGACCTGGTCAGGCAGGGCCTGGCGATGGTGCCGGAGGGGCGCGGCGTCTTCACCCGCATGACCATCATCGAGAACCTGCAGATGGGCGCCCACATCCGCAACGACAAGCCCGAGATCGCCAAGGACATGGAGAAGGTCTTCACCATCTTTCCGCGGCTGAAGGAACGCAAGGACCAGCTCGCCGGCACCATGTCAGGCGGCGAGCAGCAGATGCTGGCGATGGGCCGGGCCCTGATGAGCCGGCCCAAGGTGCTGCTGATGGACGAACCGTCGATGGGCCTGTCGCCGATCATGGTCGACAAGATCTTCGAAGTGGTGAAGGAGGTGTACGAGCAGGGCGTCACCATCCTGCTGGTGGAGCAGAACGCCAGCCGCGCGCTCCAGATCGCCAACCGCGCCTACGTGATGGAATCCGGCCTCATCACCATGAGCGGCGATGCCAGGGCGATGCTGAGCGACCCGAAAGTTCGGGCGGCGTACCTGGGCGAATAAGGTCCGTCATCCCCGCGCAGGGCCCGCCCCCCGCGAAGTCGGAGGCGGGGACCCAGAGCTTCCGAGCAAGTCTTCCCACAGGTCGCGCCATTGCGGATTCTGTTCCTCGATCAGCCGCAGCTTCCACCGCCGCTCCCATTTCTACAGCCGCTTTTCGCGCGTGATCGCCGTCTCCATGGAGGTGTGGAGCCCATAGAAAACGAGGGAGTGACCGCCATGACGTTCGGTAAATCCGGGACGCGTCCAACGCGGCATAAAGCCGGGCGCCCTGGATTCCCGCCTCCGCGGGAATGACGACTTCTAGTACTTGT